>JBASJP010000199.1:0-1946 GCA_049655345.1 Moraxellaceae bacterium | reverse complement strand
GCCCAAGAGCTGCAGCGCAGGTGTGGCAAGAGTTGGGCTTGTTCCGGGAGGAGCATCCCGTGCTGTTAGCCGGCCTCGTACACATCGCGCGCGATCGCACAAGCGGATTGATTGACGCGCCCTACCTGGGACTACCAGCTTCGACCATTAAGGGGGTGGCAAGCAGGATTATTGAAGTCATCACCATCGAGAACAAGACGACGTTCCACAGCGAAGCTAAGAGGCGCCAAAACGATGAAGTGCTTCTGATCTACACCGCCGGCATGCCCTCACCGGTCTGGCGTGCCATGTACATGCGTTTGCTGAAGAGCCTACCGTCTAGCACACCTATGTTTCATTGGGGTGACGTCGATGAAGGAGGGTTCCGGATTGCCTCCACAATCGCCGCGGTTTGCGAGGCGGCGGGCCATAAGCTCCAGCCCTACGCGATGTCACCGGACGATGTGCCAGCTGAGATGCGGGTCAAGGCGTCTACTCGGACCCTGGAGCGAATTCACCACTTCGCTTGCGCAGCTGGCTGGCCCAATTTAGGGCGATCCGTGCTTGAGGCGGGATTTGTCGCTGAGCAAGAAGCGCTGGATCGACGGTGAGGTGCTTTTCAAGTGATTCAGAGGCAAGTTGCTCGAATGGTCGCGCTCAAGGCGCCTGCAGCGTCGTCAACTTCAGATTGTTAGAAAAATATCTTTCTTCGCTGTCCAAAGCAAGCTGCTAAAGTTGATACTCCTGCCTCCGCCATCCTGTTTCAGCGTGCGAAGTGCTGCATGTCAAGCAGCCTGACCAGTGGGGTGAAACTGGAGACGGGACAGATCACCACTGGGGAGGCCCCACACCTCCTGATCCTGCGGTCCGAATGGGTAGAGGTCGAGCAGATTCTCCTCTAGCTCCACCCAAGGGTCCGCTCGCACCTCATCTTGTTCTTCGTCAGTCGCTGTTCAAAGTTGAGTGGCTCTACGGGGCGCAACCAACGCCTTCAAGCTCAGCGGCCCCGTGCTGTTCTTGCAAGTAAAGCCATACTGAGGTCAGGAAATCAAGCCAGCTGTTCGAAGTGCTCCTACCATCATTATTGCATTGGCGGTGTCTTGCTCAGACTGCTCGCTGATCCAAAGGCGGAATGGGTGGCCACGAGCTCTTGATTCCCAGGCACTGCGCAACAATGCCTCCACGTCCATTCCTGAGCGGGCGTAGTTTTTTATCATGCGAACGACACTGAACTGCCGGAGCACAGGCTCAATCGTGCTAGCTGATGTATCGGACCTCCACGTGTGGACACGTTCACGGAGCAAGAGGGCATCCAGCTTTTGCCTGCGCTTCTCTTTTTCCTCAAAAGCCTTTTGTCGTTGTGCATTCTCGACCTGGAGTTCAAGCCGGATCGCAGCCGTCCGCTCAGCCTCTGCGCGAGCTTTTTCCGCGGCATTTTCTCTCTCCTCTGCTTGCCGTGCGTCTATCTTCTCCTGGATAGCCGTCAAGGTTCCATAGGTCATTGAAACTGCGTCGCGCATCGGCGGGAAAAGTCTCCCGATGAGCGCATCGTGAGACGCTGGACGGGCGTACGTTCGCTGCTCGGCATCCAGACTCTCCTTCACCTTTTGTCGAAGGTCACTGACTCGATCAGCGTCCTCACGCGAGTAGTTCAATGGATAGGCCTTGAGTGCCATGAGACCCAAAGTGAGGTATTTCTGCAGTGCCGGCTCTTCAGCAAGCGGCGCCAGGTCGCTCCACTTTCCAACTGAGTGCTTTGACAAGTGACAACTTCGAATGTCATCTAGGCAGTGCAGAAGACCTTGTTTCTTCAGTAGCACCGTGTCATCCGCGTTCTTGAATCCGCGCCTTGTCAAGCGAGCGGCGACCTCTTGAGGCAGTAGTTCGTATCCATCATCGACGCTCAAATAGCCTTCGGTCAGCCAGTAATTCTTCAAGGCTGGCATTAGTAGCTCGATGAGGCGCTC
>JBASJP010000198.1:0-9240 GCA_049655345.1 Moraxellaceae bacterium | reverse complement strand
GGCATGCTGGTACGCACCTTCCTGCGTCTGCTGACCAAGCAGGAAATGCAGCGGCAGCTCCAGCAGCAGGACTCCTCGGGCCTGATGGGGCTGGCCGGGACGCTCTACAGCCTCGTCACCGACAAGGCCGACCTGCGCTCATGGCTAACCCTGCCCGGCAGCGGTCAGGTATTGCGCATTCCCCTGCCGGCGGGCGCCCATCGCGTGGCCGTGCCCGGCATGAGCGCTCCGCTTGACGTCGAGGTCCGTAACGGAAGACCGACACTGGTGCACTTGGCGGTTCTGCCCGGCAGAACGTACAGTCGCATCTATCCTTTATGACATATTCATTCCATCCTCAGGAGAGGAAGGATTACTCAAGGAGAATCCCATGAAACGTCTCGCTACCGCCCTGCTGCTGGGCTCCAGCCTGGTTTTGTCGGCCTGCGCTTCCGACCCGACCAAAGAGATCGTCAACTACCGCGGTGGCGACATGAAGGGCGTCATCAAGGTCGCCCGCTCTGCCGTGGTTGAAACGCCCGGCGGCCTGCCCAAGGCACAGGCAACACTGAAGAACACGGCCGGGACCACCCAGAAGTTCGAATACAAGATTGTCTGGTTCGACAGCAACGACATGTCGCTGGACGAAGACAATCGTCCGTGGAAGCCCGCCAGCATCGCCGGCAGGGATGAAACCACCATCAGCGCCACCGGCCCCAGCGACAGCGCCAAGCGCTTCCAGATCCAGATTCGTGAACCCCAGGGAGTGACCCAGTAATGATGAAGCGCACACTTGTTCTTGTTCCGCTGCTCGCCGCCGGCGTGCTCGGCCTTAATGGTTGTACCTCGGTGCAATATGGCGAAGCCACCGCCGTGGAAACCGTAAACACGGACTTCGGCTCGACCGACCTGCAGATGATTGCCGAGAAGATGGTCGACGACATGCTGGCGTCCGGTGCTGTCGCGCAGATTGGTGCCGGCGGCAAGCGTCCCATCCTCTTTGTCGACAAGATCAAGAACAAGACCACCGAGCACATCGATACCGAGTCCATCACGGATACCATCTCGACAAAACTGCTCAACTCCGGCAAGTTCCGTTTTGTCGACATGACCGCAGTTGATGCCGTGATGAAGCAGATGGATTACCAGAAAAACAGCGGCCTGGTTGACGAAGCCAAGTCGGTACAGATGGGTCGTCAACTCGGCGCCCAGTACATGCTCTATGGCAACTTCTCCAGCATTGTGAAAACAGCCGGCAACACCAAGGACGTTTACTACAAATTCACCATGAAGCTGACTGACATTGAAAGCGGTCTGGTGGAGTTCCAGAGCGAAAAGGAAATCCGCAAGACAAAGAAAAAGAGCCTGATGGGTGGTTGAGACGGGCGGTTGAATGGCCAGGTGGCTGATGCTGCCCGTCTGCGCTTTTTGCCAATAAAAAAGCCCGCTTGCGCGGGCTTTTTTATTGGCCGGGTTATTTCAGCCAAACCAGTTGCTCTCATACCCCCACACGGCACCTGCCACTCCCGCAATCAGCAGCAGCCACCACACCCAGCGATGCTTCTTCGTCGCATAGGGATCAGTGAGCGAGCGCTCGGCCCCTGCCGGCAACTCTGCCAGTTGCGTCAGCGCCGTACCAAAAGCGATATTGATGTTGGCCGCCGTATTAACCGCCCAGCCATTGGCATCCAGCAGCGGCCCCAGATTGCGTTTGCGCAGCTTGAACCAGGCCAGCACCATCGACGGGCCGGACACCAGCAGCATCACACCCACCACGGCCAGCGGCATCTGCCACCACTTGAGCGCCAGAAAGCCGGCTGCAACTGCTGCCAGCGCTGTTCCGATTGCGCCAATGGCAAGACCGATGGCCGCAAAAATACCGGCAAACTTGGCGATATCAAACGGCACGGGCGGGGTAGCTGGTGCACCAGCAGGCGCAGGTGCCACCGTTTCCACCCTGGTCGCCGCACTGCCCACACCGGCTGCTGCCTTTTCTTCCATGGCCTTGTCACGTGACGCGGCCATTTTCTGCATCTGGTCCGAAATCATCTTGCCGATGCGGCGATAGGGCGTCCAGAACGCCTCCCGGACGCTGATCGGGTGTTCAACCAGCCTGATGACGTGGGCATCCCAGTCAACGCCGTTGCGGTCATAGAAAATACCGTTACGGCCCGTGGTCAGCTTGCCGGAGTCACCCGCAGTAATCGCCGCCACAATCGTCATTTTTTTTGCTTCGCCGGGACGCGTGCAATCGCAATACACCAGATAGCTGCCGCTGGCGGCGGCCTGCGCACTGTGTTTGGTCATGTCGCCAACCCGCACTGTCAGATCGCAGCTCTTGCCATCAATGAACAGTGTACCCGCCTGGAAGATTGCCTTGGCACGATGCGTGTAAAAATCACGGAATGAAATGAAGTTATTGAGCAGCACCACCAGGTTTTTCTGGAAGCGGACAATACGATCCACATCCAGCAGGCCATCGGCTTCGGCGGCAACGGACTTGTCCAGCGCCACCAGCTCCAGCAGTTTTTCCCTGCTGCCGTCGGCCACCATTGCAGCAACCCGCCCCGCATCCAGCACATCAATCGCCTGCACCGGCTTTTCAGCAAGCCATCCCTGATAGGCTGCAAACGTTTCGACAATGCCCTGCCACTCGGCGGCCGAAAGCTCGGACTTTTCACCCAGCAATGGCGTCACCACCTGATCGCGGAATGCCGCAAGCGCCGACATCCAGCCTGGATTGATGCCGTCCTGCAGTGGCAGCGCACGGCCCGCCGCCACATTGGCCAGCGGAAGTCTTGCTGCATCACCGGTGTTGGCAAGATCAAGTGCCGCCAGGCGAACCAGTTCGGCCTCATCACCATTCATCAGGGCGCCGGCACGCGGATCAAACGACGCCAGTCGCACACGATTGAAGAAGTCATCAATCTTGCCCCGCACGGCATTGAGCGCGGCTGCCGCCCCTGCAGTGGCATCGCCCAGCGGTCGCATGGCCACATCCGCCGCCGCGCGGGCCTGCCAGTCCTGCAGCAAGGCAGCCTGCTCAAAAAATGCCGTGATTTTTTCTTCGGAGATTCCCTGCTCGCCGCTGCGATCTTCATCAGAACCAAAAGCAGCAATGATGTCGGCAATGACCTCCTGCACGCCGGGGTTATCCGCCATCAGGGCGGGCACAATGCCATCCCCGTTCGGTTTTTCTGGCGGGAACACCCTGGCCAGATCTTCGGTATCCGCCACCTGCAACGCAACGGCATCGGCCTTGCCCAGATTGGTGAGCAGGCGACGGGCTGCTGCATGCAACGCACGGCCTTCATCATTGTCGGCGAGTGCGGCCAGCGGCAGGCTGTCACCACTGAACAGCACCCCGGGATCGCCCAGTCGCTGCAGCACCCAGTCCACTGCATTCAGCAACTCCGGCGCGCGAATGCGGCCGTCGTTATCCCCGTCAAGATAAGCCAGCGTGCGCGCATCAAACTCAAGCCCCGTGACCGGACACGCCAGTGCCGTCCACAACTTCTGGTCAAGGGTGCGCAGGGCCGCCAGATCAGCCGGCGTATCCAGGCGAACCTGGTCAAAGCCACCGGAACGGAAAAAGCGCCAGCGGTGCGAAATCTTTTCAGTCATATGGCTGCATTGTCCTTTATCGTAAATAGTGTTGTTCATGCTCACTCATGCGCGAGAAAGCGGTATACGGATAACCACGAAACAGGCCTGACCCACACAGAACCGTCATCCTGGAGTAACCCATAAAAAAGCCCCGGCCATGCCGGGGCTTTTTTATGCACGGGCATGCTTACTTCTTGAGAAGATCGCGTATTTCCGTCAGCAGAACCTGCTCCTTGCTTGGCTCTGCCGGTGCTGCCGGCGCCGCTTCCTCTTTCTTCTTTAGGTTATTGATAAAGCGGATTGCCATGAAGATGACAAAGGCAATGATGGTGAAATCAATAACGGTCTGGACAAACTTCCCGTAAGCAATGACCACGGCCGGAGACGTCCCCACTGCCTCCTGAATGGTAATCGCAAGATCGGAAAAATTCACGCCACCCAGAAGCACGCCAATCGGAGGCATGATGACATCTGCCACAAACGAGGAAACAATTTTCCCGAAAGCGCCGCCGATAATGACACCCACAGCCATATCAACAACATTGCCCTTGACAGCAAATTCCTTGAACTCCTGCATCATGCTCATAGCGCTCTTCCTTTCCTGTTATTGATCTGAGGTTTCCCACTGCCATTCTACCAATCCCGGCAGCATGAGCAAGCCAATATCCGGCCAGGCTTAAACGCGGGGAGACTGTTCAGCGTCACGCAACAGACGGGTAATCGCTTCGTGTACCGGCACCCGCAATTCATCACTTTCATTGGCCAGCTGATGTGATGCCTGCGGCAGTATCGCCTCATGAACCACGCGAAAGTGGGTGCGCACGTAATCGTTATTGCTGCGCCACTCAATGGTTTCATCACGCATGCCCTGCACCAGCAGAACAGGAAAATCACACGGCGGCAGTGTCTGCATGCGTAACACCCACGTACGCAACGCACCAATCCAGCTCATTGGTACCCAGCGCTCCTGCAAGGGATCATCCTCGCGCACAAAACGCAGAAACCCGGCATCACTACTGTTGTTGCGAAAAACGCGAGGGACAGCTGCGCGAAAATGGCGCATCAGCCAGTACCCGAAGCGGATCTGTTGCCACTGCGCCGGGCGCAGCAATGGCGCCAGCAGCAGCACCGAACGGAGCGCCGGCTTGCGCTCCTGCGCACATGCCGACAGCACGTGATCCATCAGGATGGCGCCACCCGTACTCTGGCCAATGCCAAACCATGGCCCGGGCAAGTCCTCACCATACTGGCGAAATGCCGCCTCCAGCATCATCTGGTAATCATCAAAATCCGGAATATCAATCCGCTCGCCCGTCGACAGGCCATGGCCCGGCAGGTCCGGCAGAAAAACTGCAAACCCCTGCCGCAGGCAGTCACGGATCACGTGCCGGTAAAGCCCGGCATGGTCCAGATAGCCGTGCAGGATGAATACCGTGCCACGCGCCTGGGCCGGCATGAATACATGGGCAGCAATGTGATAACCGGGCGACTCGAACCAGCCGACATAATGCCTGACCCCGGCGACCTGGGCCTCCATGTCTATGCCGTAGTGCCGAATGAACGCTGCCATGGCGCCCCGGATGGGGACGTAGACGGCAAGATCCAGATGCAGCAGCTCACGCCTGACGGCGCCAATATCCAGAGTCGTCATAGGAAACGTTTCACGGAAACATGCCTGCTTTTATAGCATGGTCGCTCGTCAAAGTGCGTGACGCACTCTACGCAACGGCATGCAGGATCAGGTCTGGTCGGTCTTGCGACGGCCACGGTTCTTGCGCCGGTCCGGCTGGATGGCCGCACCACGACGGGCAGCACGGCGATCAATACGATAACGGCGATCCGTCCCCGAGCGACGCTCGACGCCATCCCAGGTACCCGGCGTTATCGGCGCACCGGCTTCGTCCGTGATCAGTTCCAGATGGGTAATGAGCCCCGCTTCGGCCAGAAACTCCAGATAGCGGTTACCCTGCTCGATGTCGATTTCCTGCTTGATGATCGCCGGCAGGGTAGACAGCAATGACTGCACGCGATCAGCGGACGTCTTGAACAGGGCCGCAACATTGGCATGCACTTCTTCGGCCGTAAGGCCGGGCAGGTATTTGCCGCGGAAAACAAGACGGTAATGCCGGCTCATGCTGCATCCTTTCGTGTTCTTGTTATATATGTCACATGACCAAGACTAGGCGGAATGTCGTGATCTGCAAAGCCCCGGCTCCACCCCTGCAATAATGGCCACATGAAAAAGGGCGCCAGCGCGCCCCTTGTCATGAACCAGCTCAGTTTACCTTGGGTGCCAGTTCGCCCTTTGCGTAACGCTCACTCATTGCATCCAGTGACACGGCCTTGATCTTGCTGCCATGGCCGGCGGCACCAAAGGCCTCGTAACGGTCGATGCAGACATCACGCATCGCCACAATGGAATCCTTGAAGTATTTGCGCGGATCGAACTCGGCCGGGTTCTTGCCGAGGTGGCGGCGAATGGCACCAGTGGCGGCCAGACGCAGGTCGGTATCGATGTTCACCTTGCGCACACCGTGCCGGATGGCCTCGACGATCTGCTCGACCGGCACGCCGTAGGTTTCCTTGATGTCACCACCGAACTCATTGATGATCGCCAGCCACTCCTGCGGCACGCTGGACGAGCCGTGCATGACCAGGTGCGTGCCGGGGATGCGCGCATGAATCTGCTTCACGCGCTCGATGGCGAGAATGTCGCCTGTCGGCGGACGCGTAAACTTGTAGGCGCCGTGCGAGGTGCCGATGGCAATCGCCAGTGCGTCCACGCCCGTATCCTTGACGAACTGTGCCGCTTCTTCCGGATCAGTCAGCAGCTGCGAATGATCCAGCACGCCTTCGGCGCCCACACCGTCTTCTTCACCGGCCATGCCGGTTTCCAGCGAACCGAGGCAGCCGATTTCACCTTCCACTGATACGCCACAGGCATGCGCCAGTGCCACCACATTGCGTGTCACCTTCACGTTGTAGTCGTAATCCATCGGCGTCTTGCCATCCTCACCCAGCGAACCGTCCATCATCACGGACGAAAAACCGAGCTGAATGGAGCGCTGGCAAATTGCCGGCGAGGTGCCGTGATCCTGATGCATCACTACTGGAATTTCCGGAAATTCTTCCACCGCGGCCAGAATGAGGTGGCGCAGGAAGGGAGCACCGGCATATTTGCGGGCGCCGGCAGAGGCCTGCACGATCACGGGCGAATCTGTTTTTGCCGCCGCTTCCATGATGGCGCGCATCTGTTCCAGATTGTTCACGTTGAACGCAGGAATGCCGTAGCCAAACTCTGCTGCGTGATCCAGCATCTGACGCATGCTGATAAGTGCCATGTTATTGCTCCACTATCCGTTAATTCGTATTTGATACTTTCAGATCAGTGCCACTTCCTGATCAGTTCCTGGCAGCTGCTTCTTCCAGCGCCACCACCGCCGGGAGCTTCTTGCCTTCGACAAACTCGAGGAAGGCACCACCACCCGTGGAAATATAGGAAATTTTTTCGCCGACACCGTACTTGTCGATGGCCGCCAGCGTATCGCCACCACCGGCAATCGAGAACGCGGCGCTGTCGGCAATCGCATGCGACAGCACTTCGGTGCCCTTGCCAAACTTGTCGACTTCAAACACGCCCACCGGGCCGTTCCACAGAATGGTTTTCGAGGCTTTCAGCATGTCGGCAAACTGCGCCGCCGTTTTCGGGCCGACATCCAGAATCATGTCGTTGTCACTGACGTCCTCCACATTTTTCACGACAGCATCGGCGCCATTCACGAACGCCATGAAGTCCTCAATCGGGCCCTTCACTTCGGCCACCACCACATCCACCGGCAGCGGCACCTTGACCTTGGCAGCAATGGCCTTGGCGGTATCAATCAGATCATGTTCGCACAGCGACTTGCCGACATTGAAACCGGCTGCCGCCAGGAAGGTATTGGCAATGCCGCCACCGACAATCAGCTGGTCACAAAGATCCGACAGCGAGGTCAGCACATCCAGCTTGGTGGACACCTTGGAGCCTGCAACAATGGCCACCATGGGGCGGGCCGGTGTTTTCAGGGCCTTGCCCAGCGCATCCAGCTCGGCCGCCAGCAGCGGGCCGGCACAGGCCACTTTCGCAAACTTCGCCACGCCATGTGTGGAACCTTCGGCGCGGTGCGCCGTACCAAACGCATCCATCACGAACACATCGCACAGCGCCGCATACTTCTGCGTCAGCTCGTCAGCATTTTTCTTTTCGCCCTTGTTGAAGCGCACATTCTCGAACAGCACCACCTCGCCGGGCTTTACCTCGACGCCATTCAGGTAGTCCTGTACCAGCGGCACAGTGCGCCCCAGTGCCTGCGACAGGTACTCGGCCACCGGCTTCATGGAATTTTCTTCGGAGAACTCACCCTCGACAGGACGACCAAGGTGCGAGCACACCATGACGGCAGCGCCTTTTTCCAGCGCCAGCCTGATGGTGGGCAGCGAGGCCTCGATACGGGCAGCGCTGGTCACCTTGCCGTTCTTCACCGGCACGTTCAGGTCTTCGCGAATCAGCACGCGCTTGCCGGCCAGATCGAGATCGGCCATCTTGATAACGGTCATGATTTACTCCTTGCTCAAATACGTACACAAATCCAGCAGCCGGTTGGCATAACCCCATTCGTTGTCATACCAGACCAGCACTTTTGCCTGCCGCCCGGCAACGCGGGTTTCGGTGGCATCAAAAATCAGCGAATACGGTGAGTGGTTGAAATCACTCGACACCAGCAGCTCGTCACAAAAACCGAGAATATTGCTGTATTCATTCTTTGCCTTGTCGGCAAACAGGCGGTTGATCGCATCAACGCTGAGCGGCTCGCGCCCGACAAAACTGAAATCAATGGCGGCAACATTCTGCGTGGGTACGCGCAGCGAATAGCCATCAATGCGCTCACCCAGCTCCGGCAACACCCGGCGCAAGGCACCAATGCTGCTGGAGGTGGTCGGAATGATGTTCACGCCGGCGGCACGGGCACGGCGCAGGTCACGATGGGTGCGGTCCAGCACCACCTGATCCGAGGTCATGGCATGAATTTCGGTCAGCATGCCGGACTCGATGCCGAAGGCCTCGTCGAGAATCTTCACCAGCGGCACCAGGGCATGGGTGGTGCACGACACACTGGAAATAATGCGATGTTCAGGCCGTACGGTTTCGTGATTCACGCCGTACACCAGCGTGGCATCCACCTCATCAAAGGGCGCCGCCCCGATGATGACTTTTTTTGCCCCCGCCTGCAGGTGCCGCGCCGCTTCGGCACGGGCACGGAACTGGCCGGTACACTCCAGCACCACATCAACATCCAGATCGGCCCATGGCAGGCGCTCCGGTGCCGGCACACTCAGCAAGCGGATGTGACGGCCATTGATCTCCAGCATGTTGCCGGACAGCGACACGGCGCCGGCAAAGCGGCCATGCGTGCTGTCGTAGCGGGTGAGATGCGCCAGTGCCTCGGCATGGCCGAGGTCATTGATGGCAACAAACTCCAGCATCGGATTGGCGCCGTTTTCAAAATACGCGCGCAGCACATTACGACCGATACGGCCGTAACCATTGATCGCCACACGCAGTGTCATGCGCGTCAGGCCAGTTCGTTCACGGCGGCCACCACAGCCTCCGTGGTG
>JBASJP010000197.1:0-3678 GCA_049655345.1 Moraxellaceae bacterium | reverse complement strand
GCGGTAGACAACACCAGCGTTCAGGGAGTCCACCTGGAAGTCCTCAACCTTGAGCTGCTGGATATAGCTGGCCTTAACGGCCCAGTTCGAACCCAGATCCAGCTGTGCGCCTGCGCCGAAGGTCAAGTCCGATTCGTCCTGGTCATATGAGCCGAATGTCGAGTCTTTCACTGCAATGTTCAGGTAGCCATAACCGGCAAGTGCGTAAAGATGAAGCGCACCGAGCGAGACTTGCGGACGCAGATAAACGGCATAAAGCGACTTCAGGCTGACGCGTGTACCGGAAACGGTGTCGCTGCCCACGCCGGCGCCTGCATGTGCCTCGACGGCGAGATATTTGCCCAGTACGGATCCACCACGCACCCGGATGGCATACGGTTCAACATCAATGCCGACGTCCTCAAGCTGCAGCATGGTGTAGTCCACGCCAACATAGGGCTTTTCAGCGTCACGGGCGCTGGCGGATGCTGCCAGCACGCCTGAAGAAAGGATGATTGCGGTCAACAGTTTTTGTAGTGACATGGTCGAGCTTCCATGGGTTGCAGCCGGCCGGGCTGATCAGTATTGGCACTGACAATGAATGACTTCTTCGTCCGAGACTATGACAGGCTTGGCAAAAACTCAAGTGAGTTCTTGGATTCCTCCGCAAGCTGTTGATTTGACTCTTTTATGCCAGTCGCAGTGACGGCTGGTCAGGATTTGCCGGCCCGCCATAGTAGTGCTTCATTTCGGGCAGCTTGTCCTGGGCTTCGCCACGCAGGTAGGGCGCTTCCAGCATAACGATCTGGTAAATTCCTTTTCTCAGAAGATCGCGGCTTATGTCTTCATTTTTGCCGTAGATACCCGAGGTATGCAGGAAGGAAATCCAGCTCGACGTGACCACCCAGATGTTTACGATGAGTGCCTCGATGGCATCGTCATCCGCTTCCACGAGGCCGGACTCGGCCAGTCGTTCGTAAATCCGGCGCCCCTGATTCAGTACCAGCAGCGCAAAGTTGCGGTAGCGCTCACGCAGGGCGGGGTTGCCATCAAGGATCTGCTCCAGGTCCCGGTGCAGGAAACGGTATTCCCACATGTTGTCCAGGATGCCTTCAAAGTAGCCGATCTTGTCCGTATAGGTCAGGTCGCGGTCGGCTGGCGCCATCAGCAGTGACTGTGTCCGGCTTTCGTACTGCAGGAAAAGATCAAAGATGATCTCCTCCTTGTTGCGAAAGTGGTAATAGAGGTTCCCGGGGCTGATGCCAAGCGCCGCCGCAATGTGGTTGGTGGTCACATTGCGCTCGCCCCGTTCATTGAACAGGTCCTGGCTTTTCATGAGTATCTTGTCGCGAGTCTTCACGCCGGCTTCCTTGATAGGGGGTCTAAAACTAACGCACGATTGACAGTCTAGAGCAAATACTCTAGAAATGTAACCCATTCACCGCCCGGGTCCGGGCGCTGCCTTACCGAGGACTTCATCATGGTTGCCAATCTCGTCGAAATGCCCTCTGCCAATCCGGAGATTGCCGAGCTGCATCGCGTGTTCCAGCTGCAGAAGCAGGCATATCGCCAGCGTCCGATGCCCAGTGCCGATGAGCGCATCGCCCATCTGGAGCAGTTCCGCCGCGTGTTCGTGAAATATATCGACGAGCTGGCCCAGGCCGCCAATGATGACTTTGGCAGCCGTTCCAAGGACGAGACCAAGATTGCCGAAATCCTGACCTCGCTGGAGGCGGCCAAGTACTACAAGAAAAACCTGCGCAAATGGATGCGTCCGGAAAAGCGCCATGTCAGCGCACTCCAGATGCCGGCCTCTGCCAAGGTGGTGTATCAGCCGCTGGGTGTGGTGGGCATCATCGTGCCCTGGAACTACCCGATTTTCCTGGCAGTCGGCCCGCTCATGTGTGCCCTCGCTGCAGGTAATCGCGTGATGATCAAGATGTCCGGCTTTACCCCGCGTGTGGGTGAGACGGTCAAGAAGATGCTGGCCGAAGCCTTTGCCGAGGATCATGTTGCGGTATTTACCGGCCGTGGCGAGATTTCCGAAACATTCCCCAAGCTGCCATTTGACCAGATCACGTTTACCGGCTCGACCAATGTCGGTCGTACCGTGATGGCCGAGGCCGCCAAGAACCTGACGCCCGTGCTGCTGGAGCTGGGTGGCAAGTCGCCAGTGGTGGTGCACGATTCCTATCCGATTGTGGATGCGGCCGAGCGTATTTCCTTCGGCAAGTGCTGGAACGCCGGACAGACCTGTGTGGCACCGGATTACCTGATGCTGCCAAAAGGCAAGACACAGGAATTTGTCACCGCCTTCACTGCGCAGGTCAGCAAGATGTACCCGACCATGCTGAACAATCCGGATTTCACCAGTGTCATCAATGACAAGCAGTACAAGCGCGTGCAGAGCTATCTGGACGATGCGCGTGCACAGGGCGCAAAGATCATCGAGATCAATCCCGCCAATGAATCCTTCGTGAATACACGCAAGATTCCGGTGACGCTGGTGACCGGTGTTACACCGGACATGCAGATCATGCAGAACGAGATTTTCGGACCGGTGCTGGCCATTACCGAATACTCCACGCTGGATGATGCGCTGGGTTACATCAACAGCCGTCCGCGCCCGCTGGCACTGTATTATTTCGACTGGAACTCCGGTCGGGCCGATTATGTGGCTGCCAATACCCACTCCGGCGGCATGTGCGTCAACGAAGTGATGAGTCATGTGGGTGTTGATGACTTGCCCTTTGGTGGCGTTGGTGCGTCAGGCATGGGCAAATACCATGGCCGCGAAGGCTTCATGGCAATGTCGAATGCCAAGGCAGTGCTGGAAAAGCCGAAGTTTTATGCCCTGCGCTACGTGCTGCCGCCGTTCAACAAGAGTGTCCACAAGATCATCAAGAACTATCTGCTCAAGTAATCTGCAGCCCTGATGGCGTCACAAGGGTTTTCCGTGCACTCCCTGCCGGAAAGCCCTTTTTTATGAATGAAGTTTTTGTTGATGGCTGGAGCGTTTCATGAAGCCTGTTGCTGCATCACTTTCCGTAGACACGGGCCGCCGCGATTTTCTGCGTACCAGTTTCTGGGGTGCCCTGACCCTCTCGACGGTTTCGTTTTCTGCGGCGCTGACGGGGTGTGCCAGCGCGCCGCCGGCAGCCGGCCTGCGGGTGTTGCGGGCGGGAGATCTGGTGGTCCTGCGAGCACTCATGCCGGTTGTACTTGAGGGGGCCCTGCCTGCCGACGAGTCACGTGCGGTTGCTGTGAATGAAAGCATCCAGTTGCTGGATTCGCTGCTGGCCGCCAGCAGTCGTGCCGGCCAGCAGCAGGTTAACCAGTTGTTTGACCTGCTGACCTTTCCCCCGACGCGATACACCGTTGCAGGGCTGGACAAGGACTGGGCGGAAGCATCACCGGCAGACATCAGTGCCTTCCTCGCCTCATGGAGCCATAGCCGCTTCGGCCTCTTGCGCGCCGGCTATGTCGCGCTGACGCAGATGATTGCAATGAACTGGTACATGCAGCCGCGCGCCTGGGGCGCCATCAATTACATTCCCCCGCGCGTTGTGGGTTGAGGTCAATACAATGGTCGAGATTCGCGATATCAAGGATGCGTTTGCCGAAGGCGTTGAGGCGGGCTGGAAGTCGGTGCATGCCGGACAGTTGCGTCGTGATGAAACAGTCAGTTGCGATGTGGTG
>JBASJP010000196.1:0-2832 GCA_049655345.1 Moraxellaceae bacterium | reverse complement strand
TGCTGGTCATCCACGCGGCAGTCAGGGCCACCAGCAGCACGGTCAGCGTGAACAGTTCCGGCGAGCGGCGTTCGGCAACGGTGTGGAAAAACGGCCGCAGCAGCCAGCGGCCACTGACGAACACCAGCGCCAGGGCCAGCACGGCTTTGGCCAGCGCCATCAGCAGGGAGCCGCCCAGTGATGTGCTGGCGGTGGCGGCGGCCACGCCCAGCACCGGGAAGATCACCACGAAGGGCACCGAGGTCACGTCCTGGAACACCGAGAGCGCGGTGCCCAGACGGCCGTGCCGGGTGTTGTCTTCCTTCTGGTCCAGCAATTGGCGGCTGATCACCGTGGTGGAGGACTGGGCGAATACCGCGCCCACCACAAAGGCCGCGACCATGGGCAGGCCGGCGAGCCAGACCAGCAGGCCCACCGCGAGCGTGGTCAGCACCACCTGCGCCGTACCCAGCCCCAGTACCTGGTGCCGCAGGGCGTGGATTTGCGGAATGGAGTAGCTCAGCCCCACCGTGAACAGCAGGAACACGATGCCGAATTCGGCCAGGAAGGTGATCTTCTGGCTGTCGAGTACCGGCCCGATGGTGTACGGCCCCATGATGACGCCCACCAGCAGGTAGCCCAGGCTGGTGGGGATGCGCAGGAAGAGGAAGGTCATCATGACGGCCACGGCCGCGCCCAGCAGGAAGAGCAACTGCGTGAGTGGCTGGTCGATCATCGGGCAAGCTCCAGCGGTACGGGTTCTGGCAAAGGGATGGGGACTTAGCCTTTTATAGTGAATAAATTCATGAAAGTATTGGGATTGTTCCCGGATTTCCGATTATTGCCTATGCGCAAACTGTAATGGGAGGCACGCTGATGGCGTCATCAAGCGGTGCGGCTATCAATCGTATAATGGCGGCCACTGATCTTTCCGTGCTGGCCGGTTATGCCGTGGGCCGGGCATTCCAACTGGCGGCTGAGGGGGGCGCGGAACTCACTCTCGCCCACGTTCTCAATGGCCGGGTGCTGGATCAGTTGCGCAGCCTGCTCGGGGTAGAGGCCACGCCGGTCGAGCAACGTCTGCGCGACTCGGCGGAGGCCGCCATCCGCATGCAGGTTGATGCGGTAGATCGCCATGGTGTCGTACCCGAATTGCGCTTGTTGACGGGAGAGATCATTACGACCCTGCTGCAGGAGGCGGACCGTGTGGATGCCGGTCTGCTGGTGCTGGGGGCGGTAGGCGAATCGGTAGCGCGGCGCTTTGTGCTCGGTGCCACCGTTGAAAGGCTGCTGCAGAAGACCATGCGGCCCCTGCTGGTGGTGCGCCGGCCGGTAGAGGGCGCCTACCGCAAGGTGTTGGTGCCGGTGGACTTCTCTTCCTGGTCGTTGCCGGCCCTGCACCTGGCCCGGGCGGTGGCACCTGATGCCCGACTGATCCTGCTGCATGCCTATGAGGTGCCGTTCGAGAGCCAACTCTGCTTTGCCGGTCTTGAAGAAGGCATCATGCAGACCTATCGGACGGAGGCGCGGCTACAGGCCGAGGTGCAGTTGAGAGAGCTGGCTACAGAGGCCAGGCTGCCTGCAGGCCGCTATGACGTTCGCCTGAGGCACGGCCCGGCAGTCCACATGATCGAATACAGTATGGCGCAGGAGGGTTGTGATCTGGTGGTTATGGGCAAGCATGGCCGGGGTTGGGTTGAAGAGATGCTGATGGGCAGTGCCACCCAGCATCTGGTGCAGGAAGCCAGAATTGATGTGCTGGTAACCAGCCTGTCAGTGCAGAAATAGTAAAGTGTCCACAACCAGCAGTTCATCGGGTGCTTGTCGTCGCTGAAAGGCATCGCGACTGAGTACGGCAGGAACGATCATGTCCTCGGCTTGACCCCGGTCAAGTCAATGTCAGGCCTGTCCTTTTAGAGTGCTCCGCAAGTGAACAAGTGTTCACACTTGTGGAGATGACCATGCAGCAACTGACCAATCTCGATGCCTCTTTCCTGCATCTCGAGAACGACCATTCCCCCATGCATGTCGGTGGCGTCCTGATATTCGACGCACCGACGCAGGGTCGTATGACCCTTGAGCGCTTGCGCAAGCATGTATCGGCGCGCCTGCAGACGGCGCGGGTATTCCGCCAGCGCGTGGTGATGCCGGCCTGGCATCTGGATGCACCGTGGTGGGTGGAGGACGAGAACTTCAGTCTGGACAATCATCTGCGCCACGAGACGGTGGATGCGCCACTTACCAACGAAGGCCTGCAGGCGTTCAGCGCCGCGTTTTTCAGCCAGCGCCTGCGCCGCGACCGGCCGTTGTGGGAGCTGGTCTTTGTCGAGTCGGCCAGCAGTGGCCGTCGGCGTGCGTCACACAAGGGCGGGGCCTTTGCCCTGCTCATCAAGGTGCACCATGCTGCCCTGGACGGGGTGTCGGCCGAAGCCGTGATTGCCGGCCTGCTCGATCAGGATGTCGTCCCGCGCACCCTGCCGCGCGATATCTGGCTGCCTGAAATCCCGCCGGGGCAGGTGGCCATGCTGATGCGCCAGCTCCGGACGGCACCGGCATGGCAGGCGCAGGGCCGCGAGCTGTTGCGCTCGGCACAGATGCTGGGGCAACGCTTCCTGCAGCGCACGGTAAGCCAGGGCGAGCGATTGTTGCCCTACTACTTCACCGCACCACGCACGCCGTTCAATGCGCCCATCACCGGGGAGCGTGTGTACGGCACGGCCGAGTTGTCACTGCCGCGCATCAAGCAGCTCAAGAACCGCGTGCCCGGCCTGACCGTGAATGATGTGGTACTGGCGGTCTGTGCCGGTGCGGTGCGCCGCTATCTGGAGGATGAAGGCGCCATGCCGGCGCGCT
>JBASJP010000195.1:0-2020 GCA_049655345.1 Moraxellaceae bacterium | reverse complement strand
GCGCCACTGCATTGTGCCCGGGACACAGCATCGCATCCCCTGCGTGAGGCCCGCTTGCTGCCTTGCCTTCATGCCTGCATCAAGCTCGGGTCATTTCTGGCAAAACAGCTGCAACCTCATCACGCTGCACAATAATTTCTGCGAGAACAGAGACTACCAGCACTACCCACCCATATTTCAATATGTATGAAAAAAATTAAGTAACCGAACTGGACCGCATAAATAGCATTCAAGCTGTAACACACTCATCCTGCTCTTCTGACGGGTGTTGCATCAATTAATGTGAAAAATGCGCACTGCTGCTCACGTTTTTCGCAAACATGCAGATACCTGCAGTTTTCATGCGGCAGTCCGTCAACATTGCACTATAAAAATGACTGCCCGTTCACGTAAGTGAATGCATATGCATCTGTCCTGACATTTGCAAATGACGGAACCATGACTGGCAGAACCCCTGCTACCCTGTCCATGGCAGCACCGTACCTGTTCACACTTCATACAGACCGGTCGTTCTAGTGGTGGTTTAAAGAGCGTAGTAAATTTACCGGAAAGTACACACCCCTCCCAAAGGATGGGGAATGTTGTGAGCAAACAATGCCAACATGGCTGTTGTACGGAATGCCATACTGCAGAGGCATCAGAGCCTCGTTGGCAAGACTCCTTCAGTGAACGTACCCGGATGATCAGGAAGTTCTTTCCGCCCAACATCCGGATAACCGACAGCCCTCGTCGCAAAAAAACTGCATACTGCATTTGCCGGCCCGGCAGGAATCAACCTCTCCTCGAGGGCACTGCCGGTGTCCGGCACCTCGTCTTGCCTGACACACGTGAAGGATGCCTGATCATGTCTGATCATCACGCCAGCCTGACAACAGCGGCCGCATGGATTGCGGCTGCGGACAGCCTCATCATCACGGCAGGTGCTGGCATGGGCGTGGATTCCGGCCTACCGGACTTTCGCGGTCCCGCAGGTTTCTGGGGCAGCTACCCTGCCCTTGGCAAGCGCAAGCTGCGCTTCAATGACATTGCCAATCCCGACTCCTTCAAGATCCGGCCACGACTGGCCTGGGGCTTTTACGGGCATCGCCTGCAACTTTATCGCGACACGTCACCGCATGCCGGCTTTGGCTTGCTGAAAAAATGGGCGGATAAAAAACTGCACGGTGCATTTGTGTACACCAGTAATGTCGACGGTCACTTTCAAAAAGCGGGGTTTTCGGAGAGTCGTGTGATTGAGTGCCATGGCAGCATTCATCACCTGCAGTGTCTGGCGCCCTGCAATGACCACATCCGGCCGGCTGCCGGACTGCGCACGTACATAGATAGCGAGGCTTGTGAATGGCTGACGTCACTGCCCGCCTGCCCGGATTGTGGTGGCATGGCGCGGCCGAACATCCTGATGTTTGATGACTGGGAGTGGCTGCCGCATCGGCGTGATTTGCAACTGGCCAGCTTCCGGCAATGGCCGGCGCTGCAACCCGTCGTGATTGAGCTGGGTGCCGGCACGGCCATTGCTGGCGTGCGGCATTTCGGGGAGGCCCTGCATGCACCACTGATTCGCATCAATCCGCGCGAATCCGAGGTAAATGGCCCACAGGCAGTCAGCCTGCCCATGGGCGCACTGGCGGCCTTGCAGGCGCTGGATCGCCTGCTGGCCTGATGGTACGGGTTATTCCCAGATCACGGTCTGACGTCTGGTCACCCAGTGATCGGCATTGGGCAGGTAACGGTCTTCAATGATGTTGCGCTTGATCTTCATGGTTGGTGTGAGGAAACCGTTTTCCATGGTCCACTGATCCTTCACCACCACGACATAATCCAGGCGTTCGTGATCTTCCAGGCTGGCATTCACTTCCTTCAGCAGATCATTGAAGTCGCTGGTGAGCTGCTCGCGATCAAGGCGCGCATCCTCCAGCTCGGCCATTGCATCGAGCGAGAGCATGAGCAATGCAAACGGCTGCGGCTGGCTGGGACCGGTCACGCAGATCACTTCCACCTTGGGATGACGGTTGAGCTTCTG
>JBASJP010000194.1:0-3513 GCA_049655345.1 Moraxellaceae bacterium | reverse complement strand
CCGTGAAGGCACGCAGATCGACCGCGTTGTGCTGGACTGCGTGACCTCGCTGCAGAACGGCGCTGACATGCTGTGGATCGAAACACCGACACCGAACGTAGCTGAAATCGCCCACATGGTGAACCGTGTGAAGGCAATCGTTCCGAACGCCAAGCTGGTGTACAACAACAGCCCGTCGTTCAACTGGACCCTGAACTTCCGTCAGCAGGCGTTTGACCGCATGCAGAAGGAAGGCAAGGACGTGTCTGCCTATGATCGCGCCAAGCTGATGAGCGTTGACTACGACAACACCGAACTGGCCAAGCAGGCCGATGAAATGATCCGTACCTTCCAGGCTGATGCAGCCCGTGAAGCCGGCGTGTTCCATCACCTGATCACCCTGCCGACCTACCACACGACTGCCCTGCACATGCACGAGCTGTCCAAGGGTTACTTCGGCGACCAGGGCATGCTGGCCTACGTTGCTGGCGTACAGCGCAAGGAAATCCGTGAAGGCGTTTCCTGCGTCAAGCACCAGGCCATGGCCGGTTCCGACATCGGTGATGACCACAAGGAAATGTTCTCTGGCGACAACGCCCTCAAGGCCGGTGACGCTTCGAAGAACACCATGAACCAGTTCGGCGGCTAATCGCTAAACAGCTTCAGAAAAACCCGCGCGAAAGCGCGGGTTTTTTTATGGGCATCCATCAGCCATGATTGCCTGGCAGACACAGAAAACACCGCTGAACACTCGCCACCGATTTGGGCATCAGGCATGCTTGACGCATGAAAACGCTTGATACCCTGAACTTCGACAACCGCTTTGCCCGCTTGCCGGAAAAGCTGTTTTCCCGTGTCACTCCCCGCGGCTTTGCCCGGCCCCATCTGGTTGCCTTTAATCCTGATGTTGCCGCCTTGCTCGACCTTGATCCTGCTGAAGCCCAAAAGACCGAGTTCTGTGCATTTTTTGGCGGCCAGAAAATCCTGCCCGGCAGCGAACCGCTGGCCATGAAATACACCGGCCACCAGTTCGGCATCTACAATCCGGAACTGGGTGATGGTCGCGGCATGCTGCTGGGTCAGGTCAGGAACAGCAAAGGCGAAACATGGGACCTGCATCTCAAGGGGGCCGGGCAAACTCCCTACTCCCGTTTTGGTGATGGCCGTGCGGTATTGCGCTCCAGCATCCGCGAATATCTGGGCTCCGAGGCCATGCACCATCTCGGCATCCCCAGTACGCGAGCCCTCTGCATTATCGGCTCGGATGAACCGGTGCAGCGTGAAAAAACCGAGCATGGCGCCATGCTGTTGCGTGTAGCCGACACGCATATCCGCTTTGGTCACTTTGAATGGCTACATCATTCCAGTCAGCCCGAGCTGCTGCAAACACTCGCTGATCACGTCATTGCCAGTCACTATCCGGAATGCAGTGATGACACCCGGCCTTATGCCCGTTTTTTTGATGCAGTCGTCACGCGTACAGCCCGCTTGATGGCGCAATGGCAACTCGTCGGCTTTGCGCATGGCGTAATGAACACGGACAATTTTTCCATTACCGGCGCCACTTTCGACTACGGCCCGTTTGGATTCCTGGATGCCTATGAGCCTGGCTACATCTGCAACCACTCCGACCATAATGGTCGCTATGCATGGAACCAGCAGCCCTCAGTAGGCCTGTGGAACCTGAACGCCCTCGCCCATGGCCTATCCGGCCTGATTGAACATGATGCACTGGTCGCCAGCCTGCAGTCCTATGAACGCACACTGCTGGCGCACTATGGGGCCGGCCTGCGCGCCAAACTGGGTCTGCAGGAAGAGCGTCCGGAAGACCGCGATCTGGGCATCAGCTTTCTGGATTTACTGATGAAAAACGGCGCAGATTACACGCGCAGCTTTCGCGCCCTGGCAACCATAAAGACCACCGGAGAAAAGCCGGCATTACGGGATGATTTTGTTGATCGCGAGGCCTTTGATGCCTGGCTTTTGCGCTATCAGGCACGACTGCACGCCGAAAACAGTGACGATGCGGCACGTCGCATCCGCATGAATGCCGTCAATCCCAAATACATCCTGCGTAACTATCTTGCCCAGATCGCCATCGACAAGGCTGACAACGGGGATTACAGCGAGATCGACAAACTCTATCGCCTGCTGCAGCGTCCGTTTGACGAACAGCCGGAAAACGAAAACTACGCCAGTCTGCCACCTGACTGGGGGCGCCACATGGAAATCAGTTGCTCCTCCTGAGCCCGACCGGACTTCCAGACATGAAAAAAGCGGCATCAGCCGCTTTTTTCATGTCTGGACTGCAACAAGTATCAGGCTTCCAGCATAAAGCCGTGAAAATAGGTGCAAAAATCAATGAGCTCCTGACCAGCAAGACCAGGAACAAGACGACGATTGGCTGATGTAGCGCCTTTGCGCATGGCCGCCCCACCCACATCCGTCAGCTTGCGCCCGATGAACCCAAGCTTGAGCGGTCTTATGGATTCTTCATAAAAAGCCTCGTGGGCCATTTCTGAAAAAGTCTCCATACACGCCAGCAGCTCATCTGGGTTTCTTTCACCCTTGATGCCTTGCTCAAGCACACGCTTGAAGCGGGCATGAAAATCAGGAGGCATGATGAAGCAGATATAGTCCTTTTCCGTACCATCCTGAGTAAGCGTCAATCGACGCTCGGCTATCACTGCAGAAAGGGGGCGCATCTCGTCATTGCTCATCTTGCTCAGGAGCTGCTTGATAAGCCCATGCACAGTGGTCTTGATCAGACCGGCAAAGCTCTCGATCACATTGGCGCTGGAGTGTGGGGTTTCAGAGCCACGCACAAGATTGAGCAACAGCATGTCCACAACTTCGTCAGCAAAAAGTTGTGCCACACGGATAAACAGGGTGTTCTGGGGCTCCCGGGCACCGCGCTCGAAGTTTTCCAGCAGGGTGAGACTGGAGTCGCGCAGGGCATCAGAAGAAGGAAAGGCGAAATAGCAGGTCATGTCAGGGCCTCTACAAACAAGGGCGCCATGATTAAAGGTAAAGACTGACTTGTAAAGGGCCGGCGAGGCATTATCACCGGCCATTCAGGCCAACCTTCCCTCCTAAGCCAAAAACTCAGGCCTCGATGATCATGCCCGAGAAAAAGTCAGCGAAGATCTCCAGATCCTTCTGACCGAGCGAGGGAATCAGCTTGTTAAGGGCCGCATGAACACCCTTGTTGATGGTGCCACGACCAAGCTCTGCCGCCTTGCGCTTGATAAAGCCAAGATCCATGGGGCTCGTGAAATCGTCCAGATAATGCGTCACGGCAAGATCGGCAAACTTCTGCATGAGGTCATTCAGTGCCGCGCGATGATCCTTGCCCTGACCTGCACGGACACCGGCAAAAATCGTCCCGAACGATGCGGCCATATCGGCAGGGATCTCAAAGCCAAAGCGGACATCATTATTGATGACGACACGACGCTGACGCAGGTAAACCGCCATTTTGGCCACTTCGGCATTGTCATGCTTGCCCAGAAGCTGCCGGATCAGTACGTGGGT
>JBASJP010000193.1:0-6082 GCA_049655345.1 Moraxellaceae bacterium | reverse complement strand
CACGTGCTCGGCCTCGGCATGCCGGCCAAGGCCGGCCAGCAGCGCCCCCAGTGCGGCGGCGGCACGGGAGTGGCCGGGGTCATGCTGCAGGGCCTGCGCAAAATGCGAGACGGCCTGCGGAATGTCCTGCAGGGCATGGGCGCATACGCCCTGCAGGAAGTCCTGCTCGGCGTGAACGACAGTCACGCTGGCCAGTCGCTCGCGTGCGCCCTGCGCATCACCCTGCTGCAGCAGGGTGATGGCATCGTGCCAGGCGGAGTGCATGCCTGTCAGGGCAGTGGCAGCGTGATGTCGCCACGCTCGAAGGTGGCAGCGCCCTTGATGGTGTCGGTACCGAAATCATTGATCTTGTAGGTCAGGCCGATCTGCTGTGCCTGTTGCCCGGAGAAGAATCCGTTGATGTCGGTGCTGCAGCCGCTGGGGCAACTGCCGCCATTGATGGTGGTGCTCAAGCCGGAACCGGCAAAGTGGGCACCGGCAATATCCATGGAGCCGGTGACGCCATAGTTGTTGGCACCCATGTCGACGTCCATGTTGACGCCAACGGTGGCCGCGCCGAAGTCGACGGTGAGATTGCCGCTGACACTGCTGCCCAAAGCGTTAATGCCGGTGGGCGTGGTATGTCCACCCAGGCTGTAGGTGGCCGTGCCGCCCTGGCCAACGAGTGCGGACATCATGGCGGCAGGTGTTTCCTGCCCAATGACATAGTGCACGCTGTCGGGGCCGGCCAGGGTGACAGGCGAGCCGTCGACAAGGACATCTCCATTCACAAAGCGGCCCCAGGACAGGGTCTTGCGCGTGCCGGCATCGGCCACCGAGGCTGTCTGGTTTTGCAGGCGGGTGAGGGGGGACGGATAGAGCTCGGTGGCACTGACCAGCACGCCGTTGGCAGTGAAGTCTGCCTGCAGGCTCGGGCTCATCGGGTCACCATAGTTATAACCGCCGAGCACGGCAGCGCTGGCAGTGGTGGTCATGGTGTAGAGCTTGGCATCCGGCAGCACGCCGGCACTGGAGGAGGGCGTGCCAATGTCCAGGGCCGCTACACCCTTGATGGTGCCCACATCGGTCAGGATGCTGTAGGCCGAGCCTATCTGCGTGCCGCCGACACCGGCAAAGAAGCCACTGATGTCTGCCGTGCAGAAGGAGGTGCAGGCACTGCCGCTGACGGTGAGCTGGTTGAAGTTGCTGGTGCTCAGGTTGAACGCGCCATCCACGAAGATGTCCGGCACAGCGATGTCATTGCCGGTCACGTTGGCGGTAAGGCCACTGGCAGTCACGCCCAGCGCCAGGTCAAGCAGGGCATAGTCAAAGTCGATGGTGATCGTGAAATTGTTCAGGGTGGCGGCAATTGTCTGGTTCAGGCGCGGTGTGCTACCGCCAACCAGACTATAGGTGGCCTTGCCATGACCCAGCAGGCTGGGTGCCGAATAGCCGACGATGTAGGGTTCGAACTGGGTGGCCGAGGCCACCAGCCCACTGCCCAGGTTATCGATGGTGGCGGCACCATTGGTAAACTCGCCCCAGCTCAGGTTCTTGAGCGTGGTCATTCCGCTGAAGTTCAGCGTGCCGCTGTTAAAGACGGCGCCGTTGAGGTTGTCCAGCGTCAGCAGGCCGCCACGGTTGGCGCCATAGGACTGGTCAAAGGTAGCCCACAGATTGTTGTGGCTGAAGTTTGCGACGCCGGCGTTGTAAATCGGTGCTGCCAGGGAGAACACGGGCGACGGCGCCGGCAAGGTTACGTTCGAGTTGTCGAGGATTGGCGTTGGCACATAGGGGGTGAACGAAGTCAGGCCCAGGCCAGCGGTGCCGCTGATGGTGCCAAGCCCGGTATACATGTTGTAGGCCGCCCCGATCAGGCCGCGCGCATTGCCGGCAAAAAAGCCGTTGATGCTGGTGCTGCAGCCACTGGGCAGGCAGGCCGAGCCATCGCTGACGGTACTCAGCCCGAACAGCTGGAAGGTGTTGCCCAGACCGTCAAAGCCGATGTCGGTACCGGTGGCCATGAACTTCTCGCCGGACATGGTCAGATCCAGACGGACATCAATGTTGGCCTGGGCAAAATCAACATCCATCTTGAACACGTCGAGGGTGCCGCCCAGTGTCTGGTTGAGGCGGGGTGTCGTCCCTCCCAGCAGGCTGTAACGCGCGGTGCCAAGCCTCGGCAGCACATCCGGATTAGGGGAATTGCCGATGACATAAGACTCGAACTGGGTGCCCGACAGGGTGGAGGTGCCTGACAGCGCGTTGGTGGCAGCAGTGCCATTGGTGTATTCGCCCCAGCTGATGGCGCTCACCGCGCCGGTAGCGGAGACAGCAGCCACGGTTTGCACGCCATGAAACTGCAGGGTGCCCTTGTCCAGCAGCGTGGTCATCGGATTGGTGCTGATGTCGGCGAGTCCAAGCAGCCCGCCGCGCTTGTCGGGGTCGATGCCCTGGTTAAAGAGGGCGGCCAGGCCGGTGAGGGCGCTGCCCGTCATGGAGGAGGTCACAATCGAGTAAACCGGCTTGCCGGTGGCGGGATCGGTGTTGGGCAGGACGGCAATTGCCGGCTCGATAAACACGAACTGGCCGTTGCCATCCTTTGCCAACAGGAGGGTATTGCCGTTCCTGTCAATCTGCTCACCAAAGGCGGGGGAGTCGTCTTCGCCGTTGCCCATCAGGGCCTCTTCGGTATCACCCTCGGGGCCGGAGGCCGTGATTTCGGCCGCCTCACGCGTAAGCGTCGGCGGAATCTCATTGGTGACAAGGATGTTCTGGCCAGCGCCGCCAGTGATGTTGCCAAGGACGTTTTCGACATTCACCAGGCCGTGACCTACCGAGACCAGCGTCCGGTTGTTGTCGGTGGTGGCGCGGTAGCCGGTGCCACGGATACCGATGGTGGCGACCGGGGTGCGCACCTTGTAGCTCTGCTTGTTGACCTTGCCGATGGCGCCGGTGACGGTACGCATGCCGCCACGCAACAGGCTGAAGAACAGCGAGGTCTCTTCCGGAGCTTTGTTGGCGTAGAGGTACTGGTCCACCCCGAACACCGAGTTGGGTTGCAGTGACACAAAGCCGCCGTCCGTGAAGCGGATCTGCAGGCGGCCGCCGCGGGTTTCGATGCGGTCGCCGCCGTTGATGGCCGCGCCGCGTGTCAGGGCGCGGCTCTGGCCATCTGGAGACGTGGCCGTGACATTGCCGGTAACGAAGCTGACCTTGCCGGCGGTTTCGGCCAGCGCCTGACCACTGGCCAGTGCAGCCATGGTGCCTGCCAGCAGGGTGAGGGAATGGGGCATGAAGGTGGAATGACGCATGGTGGTAGCCTCCCTGTTACCGCTCATAGCGGATGTTCACACTCAGTGTGTGGCGCGAGAATTCATTGATGACGATGTTCGAGTCATTGCTGGTGAACGTGTAGTTGGGACGCACCGACAGGTACTTGCCCAGCCGATAGCCAAGTCCCAGGTTAACGTCGATCTGGGTGTCTGACCGTGTCGTCAGGAAGAAGGGGTCTTCGGCGTCATAGTCACGGCTTTCGCCGCTGACGGCGGCATTCAGCTGGGTGCGCGTACCCAGGGTGAGGCTGCCACCCACCCGCAGGCCGAGAAACTGCTGGCCAAACCGCTCAGACCCGCTTGCCTCCGGTGTTTCCTGACCGCCATAAAGGCCAGTATAGACGACCGGATTACGCCACCAGTCCAGGGCCTGTGACCAGGCAATGCCCAAGGTGTCGCGCCGGGCATCGCGCAGCGGCTGGCTGTCATAACTCATGTCGGTGATTTGCAGGTAGGTGCTCAGCTGGCTGCTGTCGCGCGGTGAGTAGATGTACTGCCCCATGCCGCCGACCAGTTTGCGGTAGTCATCACCATCCAGCTGGTAGTTCTGGGCATTGGCCCTGAGTACGATCTGGCTGGGGCCGGTACGCCAGGCACCACCAACACCGGCATCCAGGGCCAGCGAGTTCAGGCTGTCAACTTCCTGATGCAGGCGCTGGTTGATGGACGCATCGGCCAGCAGGCTCCATGCCGGCGTCAGGGACTGGCGCAGGCGCGCGCCGGCCTCCAGCTGGGCAAAGCTGTCTTCCTGTTCCCGCGCTGCAGAGTCATACACAAAATAGAGGCCGCCCAGTGCGGGAATGGCAATCTGGCTCTGGTCAGTGGCGCTGTTCACGTTGGTGTCATGGCCCAGTCCGAGCTGCGCATAAGCCGTGACCTGACGCCGGGCCTGGCCGTCTTTTTCGTCCAGCATGCCCATGTACTGGCTGACCATTGTCGCCACCTCCTCTGGTGGCGAGTATTCCTGAATGGTTTTCAGCTCCAGCCGGGCCTGGTCGGTTTCACCCAGCAGCATGTGGGCCTGGGCCATCTGCATGCGGCAGGGGCCGTTTTTCGGGTCTACGGCCAGGCAGCGTTCAAAGGCGAACGCCGCCTCGGTGTTGCGGCCGTTGGCCAGAGCGGCGCGGCCAAGCAGAAAGTCGAAGCCGGGATCACCCCCGCGGTCATCCTCCAGTGGCGAGAGCAGGGCATATGCCTCTTGGCCGCGCTGCTGGCTCAGCAGCTGTTCGGCTTGCAGCAGCACTTCATCGGCAGTGGCTGGAGCGGAAAGGAAGGACAGCAGGCAGAGCACCAAGGAGGCAGGGCGGGTATAACGGTGATACAGCATGATTCAAGTCCCTGAATGCGTACAAAAAACCAACACAGCAAGCGCGATTCTAGACCTGCATTGGCGACAAGTGCCATCCCTGAGACAGGCGGGGTGTCGGAAATATTTTCAGCATGCTTAACCCGATACGGGCAATCCAGACGTTACACCTGACATCAAGCCACCGGAGATATGTCATGACCACGCCCCGCGCACTATTTGTGATCACAATTGCCGTTCTGATGTCGGCCTGCACGCATCAGGAAACGGCCGGCAGCCTGTCCTTGCCGCCCGCTCCCGCAGAAGCAGATGCGCGTCAGGACCTTGCCCGTGAGCAGGTGGCCAAAAGTCACACGTATCACGAACGGATGGCCGTCATGGCCACACCGGCGGCCAGCGTCATGGTGGGCGGAGGGGCCATGCAGGATGCCTGGCAACCCGGGCCGGAAAACCGCGAAAAATATGCCGGCATCAGCGACAACCCGGTCAAGCGAACCAATGCCGAACCGGTGTCCACCTTCAGCCTTGATGTCGATACCGGCAGCTACAGCAATGTTCGCCGTTTTCTCTCGCAGGGACAGTTGCCACCACGTGATGCCGTGCGCGTGGAAGAATTGCTGAATTACTTTTCCTACGATTATCCGGCCCCAAAAGATGCCCATCCGTTTGCCGTGGCAACCGAGCTGGCGGCCGCGCCATGGAACGCCGATCGCTGGTTGCTGCGTGTGGGAGTGAAGGCAGTGGAAGTAAAAGCCGCTGCCATGCCTGCTGCCAATCTGGTGTTTCTGGTGGATGTGTCCGGCTCCATGGACAGTCCGGACAAGTTGCCGCTGGTGCAGGCTACCTTGCGGCAACTGGTAAATGAATTGCGTCCGCAGGATCGTGTGGCCATGGTGGTGTACGCGGGGCGCACGGCGGTCGAGCTGGAATCCACCGCCGGCAGCGACAAGGAAAAAATACGTGCGGCCATTGCGCGCTTGCAGGCGGGCGGATCAACCGCAGGCGAATCCGCCATCCGGCTGGCCTATCAGCAGGCACGTGCCGGCTTCATCAAGGGCGGCATCAACCGCATCCTGCTCGCCACAGACGGGGACTTCAATGTCGGCATCACCGACATGCAGCAGATAAAGGACATGGTGGCGCGTGAACGCGAGGGCGGCATCTCGCTGACCACGCTCGGTTTTGGTCAGGGCAATTACCAGGAGGCCCTGATGGAGCAGATTGCCGATGTGGGTAATGGCAATTACAGCTACATCGATTCACTGGAAGAAGGCCGCAAGGTGCTGGTGGAGGAATTATCATCCACGTTCAATACCGTGGCGGCAGATGTGAAACTGCAGATGGAATTCAATCCGGACGTGATCAGCGAATGGCGCCTCATCGGTTATGAAAATCGCGTGCTGCGTGAAGAGGATTTCCGCAATGACAAGGTGGATGCAGCAGAAGTGGGCGCCGGCAAGAG
>JBASJP010000192.1:0-7798 GCA_049655345.1 Moraxellaceae bacterium | reverse complement strand
GGCGATCAGGGGTTTGGCTATGATCCGCTTTTTCTGGTGCCAGCGGACAACATGAGCAGTGCCGAGTTACCGCGTGAGCGCAAGAATGCACTCAGTCATCGCGGCCAGGCATTGCAGCAACTGAAGACGCGTGTTGCGGCCTTCCTGCACGACTGACACTCACGCCATTTTCAGGATCGTTTTCCATTCGGCGGCCGACACCGGCATCACCGACAGGCGTGAACCTTTTTGTACCAGCGCCAGTCCTGCCAGTGCCGGTACGGCTTTCAGTTCAGCCAGTGTCAGCACGCGTGAAAATTTTCCGGCAAAACAGACATCCACACTGTCCCAGCGCGGCGTGTCCGCCGGGGACTTCGGGTCGAAGTAAGGACTGTCCGGGTTGAACTGCGTGGGGTCCGGATAGGCGGTCTGCACAATGGTCATCCGTCCGACAATCCCGGGCTCGGCGCAGCTCGAGTGGTAGAATAGGGCTTCATCGCCAGCCTGCATGGCGCGCAGGAAATTACGCGCCTGATAATTGCGCACCCCGTCCCACAGGGCCGTGCCCCGCTGTTGCAGATCGTCAATCGAAAATACGGACGGTTCCGATTTCAATAGCCAGGTTGCCATGGCGTCTCCCGTGGACTGAGGTTGGCCCGTTGTTGGTCTGTTTTGGTCTGTTGTTGTCCAGTCGTGTAACCGACCATTGCCAGTCTTTGTATGAGTGCAGATGTTCCCATGATCGCATTGCCGCCGCTCGCGCTCTACATTCACGTGCCATGGTGCGTGCGCAAATGCCCGTATTGCGACTTCAATTCGCATGAGGCAGCTGCGGCACTGCCAGAAGCCGATTATGTACGGGCGCTGCTGATGGATGCACGCCAACAACTGGCCGGCGTGCAGGGGCGCCAGATTGCGTCGGTCTTTATTGGTGGTGGTACGCCATCACTGTTTTCACCGGAGTCTTACCAGACTCTGTTCGACGGGCTGCGCTCCATGTTTGCCTTTGCTGTGGATGCCGAGATCACGCTGGAAGCCAATCCCGGCACGGTAGAGCAGGCACGGTTTACGGGTTATCGCGAGGCGGGCATCAATCGTCTGTCGATCGGGGTACAGAGTTTCGATCCGCTGCAGTTGCAAAAGCTGGGGCGCATCCATGGCCGTGACGACGCGGTGCGCGCGGCAGAAACGGCGCGCGCGGCCGGCTTTACCAACTTCAATCTTGATCTCATGCACGGCCTGCCTGGGCAAGGCGTCGACATGGCGCTCGCCGATCTGGAGCAGGCCATTGCACTCGCGCCCACCCACCTGTCCTGGTATCAGCTGACCATCGAGCCCAACACGGTGTTTTATCGCGAACGGCCCTTGTTGCCCGAGGATGATGCCTTGTGGGCCATCCAGGAAGCAGGGCAGGCAAGGCTGGCAGCAGCAGGTTACGAGCAATACGAAGTGTCAGCCTACGCAAGGCACGGGCACCAGTGCCGTCACAACCGGTTGTACTGGGAGTTTGGCGATTATCTGGCGATAGGGGCCGGTGCCCACGGCAAGATCACGCATGCCGACGGCGAGCATGCAGGTATCTGGCGCCATGCACGCACCCGCTTGCCGCGCGATTATCTGGCCGGCCTCAACACCGGCCGCTTCGGACCGGAGGCAGCGCGGGTTGATAATGATGAGCTTGCTTTCGAGTTCATGCTGAACGCATTGCGTTTGCGTGACGGGGTGTCGTCGGTGCTGTTTGCCGAACGAACCGGCCTGGCGCTGGAACGGATTGCACCGGTGCTGGCGGATTTGCGGCGCAGGAAACTGCTGGTGCCTGATGAAAACCGGTTGGCGTGTACTGCAACCGGCTTCAATTACCTGAATCAGGTCCTGAACGCTTTTCTTGCCTAGCTGTTCTGCGATATTCGCAATGCCGCGCCGGAAAAATCCTCCGTGACAACTAACGGGCGTAACGTGCGCACGCCCTCACTGCTTGCGGTAAATCAGGTCCCACACACCGTGACCGGCCTTGTGGCCGCGGATTTCAAACTTGGTCAGCGGACGGAAATCCGGGCGCGGGTGGTAGTTGCCCTTGCCGGCAACATTCTCGTAGCCCGGCGCCGTTTCCATGTGCTCCAGCATCCATTCGGCATAGTTCTGCCAGTCGGTCGCCATGTGGAAAATGCCACCGGTTTTCAGCTTGCGAAGGATTAGTGCCGCATTGGCATGGTTCACGAAGCGGCGCTTGTAATGGCGCGCCTTCTGCCACGGGTCCGGAAAGAACAGCTGGAAGGTGTCGATGCTGCCATCGGCAAAACGCATCTCCAGCAGTTCCAGTGCATCCTCGTCCAGGATGCGCACATTGGTGATGTTCTGCGTGCCGAGTTCAAAGCAGAGTTGTGCCACACCGGGTTCGTGGATCTCGATGCCGATGAAGTCGCACTCCGGTGCCGCCTTCGCCATTTCCGCCAGCGTGTAACCCATACCGAAGCCCACTTCCACGGTCAGTGGCGCATCGCGCCCGAAGACCTCTTTGGCGACAAAGGGCTCGCGCGAGCGCGGCAGCAGGAACTTCGGCGCAAACTCTGCCATGCCCTGTTTCTGCGAGGCGGTGAACGGCGAGGAACGGCGCATGAAGGTTTGGATGCGACGCATCACTTTTTCACCAGTGGAGGCGGTGGTCGGTTCTGGCTTCACATGGCTATCGGTCACGGTGGCGTCCGGCAAAAAATGAAAAACGGAATATCGCGCGGTTAATCGCGCGATATCGGATCGGCTTAGAAAAACTTGCCGGTGATCGGGCTGGAGGCAGAGCCGTACAGCTTCTTCTCCATGCGGCCGGCCAGAAAAGCCTCGCGGCCGGCCTCGATGGCCTTCTTCATGGCCGACGCCATCAGCACCGGGTTGTTTGCTTTCGCGATGGCGGTATTCATCAGTACAGCCTCGCAGCCCAGTTCCATGGCATAGGCGGCATCGGAGGCGGTGCCAACCCCGGCATCCACCAGTACCGGCACTTTCGCCTGGTCGAGGATGATGCGCAGGTTGTAGGGATTGACGATGCCCAGGCCGGAACCGATCAGCGAGCCCAGCGGCATCACCGCCACACAGCCGATCTCTTCGAGTTGCCTGGCGATGATCGGGTCATCCGAGGTGTAGACCATCACGTCAAAGCCGTCCTTCACCAGCACTTCGGCGGCCTTCAGGGTCTCGACAACATTCGGGTAGAGGGTGTGGTCATTGGCCAGCACTTCCAGCTTCACCAGCGTGTGACCGTCCAGCAGTTCGCGCGCCAGACGGCAGGTGCGCACGGCATCGTCGGCGGTGTGACAGCCGGCCGTGTTCGGCAGGATGGTGTACTTGTCCGGCGACAGCACGTCCAGCAGGTTGGGCTCACCGGCGTTCTGGCCGATGTTGGTACGGCGGATGGCCACGGTGACGATTTCCGCCCCGGAGGCCTCGATGGCGGCACGGGTCTCGTCGAAATCCTTGTACTTGCCGGTGCCCACCAGCAAACGCGATGAGTAGGTTTTGCCGGCAATCGTGAGGGTATCTGTCATGTTCATTCACTGTTTCGCCGCGAGGAAAAATGCAGTGCCTGTTCTGGTGAGAAAAGAGTATGTACTGCCGTGAATCTGCCGTTGCCCGGTCGGGCCTTAGCCGCCGCCAATGGCTTGCACGATTTCCACACGATCATTGGCGTGCAGGATGATCGATGCATGCTGGCTGCGCGGTGCAATCTCGCCATTGATCTCGACCGCAATGCGTTTGCCGGCGAGGTCGAGGGTTGCCACCAGCGCTGCCAGTGACATGGCATCAGGGCATTCATGAAGCTCGCCATTCAGATGGATCTGCATGCCGTTACCCCAGCTTTACCGTGGCCCAGGCCAGGGTGGCCCAGCCGGCCATCATCAGCAGACCGCCAACCGGCGTGATGGCACCAAACCAGCGCGGTGCGCCCAGCGTCATCGCATAGAGCGTGCCGCAAAAAATCACGATGCCGGCCTGCAGCAGCCAGCCAGCGGTGCGGCCACCATTCAGTGCGGGCTGGTTGAGCAACAGCAGGCCGATGCCAAACAGGCCCAGCGCATGCCAGAAATGGTATTGCACGGCCGTGTGCCACCACGCCAGCTGTTCGGCGCTGACACGCGCCTTCAGGCCGTGGGCACCAAAGGCGCCGAGGGTAACGGCCAGCAGCAGGTTGAGGCTGGCGATGGAAATGAAATTGAGCATCACGGGTGTCCCCTCCACTGTCCGTGTGAGGGCAGTGAAGGTCAGCGGAAGACAAATAAAAACGCCGCGTCGGGCGCGGCGTTAGTGTAACGGGCAATGGCGAACAAGTCAGGCCGTCAGCGTTGCCTTGATCTTTTCCATCGCATTCTTTTCCAGCTGACGGATACGTTCGGCAGACACCCCGTACTCGGCCGCCAGTTCATGCAGCGTTGCCTTGTCTTCGGCCAGCCAGCGCCGGGCCAGAATGGCCTGGCTGCGGGCGTCGAGCTTGCCCATCGCGGCCATCAGGCGCTCGGTGGAGTCGGCTTCCCAGTCCGCTTCTTCCAGCTGCACGGCCGGGTCGTAGCGGTTGTCTTCCAGATAGTAGGCAGGCGCCTGACCGGCACGGTCCTCGTCCTCGTCCGGCGCGGCATCGAAGGATGCATCGAAGGAGTACAAACGCCCTTCCATCTCGATCACCTGCTCCGGCGTCACGTTCAGGTCGCTGGCGATGCGCTCGGCCTCGGCCACACTCAGGCGGCCGGAGCCCTTCTTCTTGCTGCGCAGGTTGAAGAACAGCTTGCGTTGCGCCTTGGTGGTGGCGACCTTGACGATGCGCCAGTTGCGGATCACGTACTCGTGAATCTCGGACTTGATCCAGTGCACGGCAAACGACACCAGACGCACGCCCATGCCCGGATCAAAGCGCTTCACGGCCTTCATCAGGCCGACATTGCCTTCCTGGATCAGGTCGGCCTGGGGCAGGCCGTAACCGGCATAGCTCTTGGCGATGTGCCCGACAAAACGCAGGTGCGACAGCACCAGCTGGCGGGCTGCATCCACGTCTTCTTCATTGAAGTAACGCTCAGCGAGGACGCGTTCTTCATCGGCCGTCAGCACGGGAATGCCGTGGACGGTGGTCATGTAGGCGCCGAGGTTGGCCCCGGGAACCGACAACACAACCGGCACTAGTTCATGGCGGGTCGACATCGTGGGTGATACTCCATCAGGGTTCAGGTTCATCCTTTGATATTAGCACTCACCGGGCGGGAGTGCTAAAGCCCTGAACGGTATTGAACTGATGGGGTTTTGTAACGTCAGCGGGTCATGGACCGCAGCAACTGGCTGACCGCCAGCCATGCCCCGGTCAGCCCCAGCAGGGCACTGCCCAGCAGCAGGGCCAATACCGTGCCAACGCCCGGTCCGTGCAGGACAAAGGAGCTGTGGTAGAGACCGGCAAGCTCTTCTGCCGGTGCCTGCAGCCACCAGAACACCGCCGCCACCACCAGCGAGGCCAGCAGGCCGCCGGCCAGCCCGGTCCACAGGCCCGTGTACAGGAAGGGGCGGCGGACAAAGGCATCGGTGGCGCCCAGCAGGCTCAGGACTTTTACCTCGTCACGGCGTGACTCAAAGCCCAGTCGGATGGTGTTGCCCACTACCAGCAGCACGGTTGCTCCCAGTGCCAGCCCCAGTGCCAGCAACAGGCGTTCGCCCAGCTCCAGCAGGGCATTCAGGCGCTGTACCCAGGCCAGATCAATGTCGGCCCCCTCAACCTCGGGAATGGCGGCAAGGGCATCGCGCAGGCCGCTGACAGCCTTGGTGTCGGTGTCGGCAGGCCACACCACAATGACTGGCGGGAGGGGGTTTTCATCCAGCAGGTTAAGCGTCTCGCCATAACCGGAGAGTGTGCGGAACTCCTCCAGTGCTTGCGCCGGCGTGATCAGGCGGGCGCGGGCAATGTCGGCGCGTGCTTCCATGCGGCGCAGCAGTTCTTCCTGGGCTGGCTGGGCCAGGTCCTGACGCAGATACAGCGATATCTGTGCCTGGCCATCCCAGCGGGCGACCAGATGGCGGGCATTGTCGAGCAGCAGCGAAAAACTGGTCGGCAGTGCCAGTGCCAGTGCCACGACCAGCATGGTCATGGTGGTGGCAATCGGCGTGGACAGCAGACGCAGCAGGCTGGCACGGGCCTCGCGGGCATGGTGTGCACGCCAGTGGGCCAGGATGGTTGATACGGTTTTGCGGGGTTTGCGGGCGCCGGCACTCATGACGATGCCTCCATCAGATTGCTGCCGCCCATCACGTTGCTGTCGCGCACCAGTTGGCCATCACGCAAGGTGAGCAGGCGGTGACGGTAACGGGCAATCAGGGGCAGGTCATGCGTGGCAATGAGAATGCTCACGCCGACCGATGACAGCTCCTCGAAAATGTTCATCACGCTGGCGGCCAGCTCCGGATCGAGGTTGCCGGTGGGTTCGTCGGCCAGCAGCAGTTGTGGCTTGCTCACCACGGCACGGGCGATACCGACACGTTGCTGCTCGCCACCGGACAGGGTCACGGGCGAGGCGCTGGCGCGATGGGCCAGCCCGACCAGATCAAGTGCGGCATGGACGCGCCGCGGAATTTCGCGGGCATCCAGGCCATTGATGATCAGGGGCAGGGCGACATTGTCAAAGACGCTGCGATCATCCAGCAGGTTGTGATCCTGGAACACCATGCCGATCTGGCGGCGGGCGAGGGCGATGCCGCGCCCCTTCAGGGTGGCATAGTCCTGGCCGTTCACTTCCACGCGGCCACGACTGGCCCGTTCGGTGAGCAGGATCAGCTTGAGCAGGGTGGATTTGCCGGCACCGGAGTGGCCGGTCAGAAAGGCCATCTCGCCGGTGCCCAGCGTAAAGCTGACCTGCTTCAGTGCCTCAAAGCCGGAAGGGTAGGTCTTGCTGACATTGTCAAAAACAATCATGCGCGTTCAATACTCGTCATAATCAGTGCTCGTCATCAGAATCACTGCTCGTCATCAAAAAGGGCTGACACGAAATCCTTTGCCTCGAACGGGCGCAGATCGTCGATCTTTTCACCCACGCCGATAAAGCGGATGGGCACATTGGTGCGACTGGCAATATTGAACAGCACACCCCCCTTCGCCGTCCCGTCGAGTTTGGTAACCGTGAGGCCGGTCAGGCCCACGGCCTGATGAAACTCCTGTACCTGTGACAGCGCGTTCTGGCCGGTGCCGGCATCCACCACCAGCATGGTTTCATGCGGTGCGCTCGGGTCGATTTTCTGCATCACGCGAAAGACTTTTTTCAGCTCCTCCATGAGGTTGGATTTGGTGTGCAGGCGGCCGGCGGTGTCGGCAATCAGCACATCAATGCCCTTGGCCCGGGCGCTGGTCAGGGCATCAAAAATCACCGAGGCAGAATCAGCGCCGGAGCCTTGCGCAACCACCGGTACGTTGTTGCGCTCGCCCCAGATCGTCAGCTGCTCCACGGCAGCGGCACGGAAAGTATCGCCAGCGGCCAGCATCACGCTCTTGCCCTCACGCTGGAAGCGCTTGGCGAGTTTGCCGATGGTGGTGGTCTTGCCTACACCATTCACGCCCACCATGAGGATCACGAACGGTTTCTTCGTGGTGTCGATGACCAGTGGTGCGACATGCGGCTCCAGCAGCTCGGCCAGCTCACCCTGCAATGCCTTGTACAGGGCATTGGAGTGCGTGAGTTCCTTGCGGGAGACGCGCTCGGTCAGGGCATCGATGTTGCGGCGCGTCGCATCAATGCCGATGTCGGCGACCAGCCTCTGCGTTTCGATGTCTTCCAGCAGCTCGTCGTCGATTTCATTGCCGCCA
>JBASJP010000191.1:0-6807 GCA_049655345.1 Moraxellaceae bacterium | reverse complement strand
GTACTCGCTGAACGGGCCCGCAGCATCAATCCACGGCTGCGCATCACACTCGTGGATGACTTTCTCACCAGAGAAAACATCAGCACCTTGCTGGCTGACACCCCCGACCTTGTCCTGGACTGCACCGACGATGTCGATGCCAAGATTTCCCTCGTTGTCTGGTGCCGCCGACGCCGTATCCCCATCGTGGTGGCAGGGGCTGCCGGCGGCAAGACCGACCCTGCCCAGCTATGTGTGGACGACCTGACGCGCACGCATCGCGACCCCCTGCTGGCCAAGATCCGGCGCCAGTTGCGTCGCGACTGCGGCTTCCCGAAAAACCCGCAGGAAAAGTTCGGTATCCCTTGCGTCTACTCCAACCAACCCGTACATACCCCGGAAGGAACCGTGTGCGAAAGTGGCAACCTGAGCTGCAGTGGCTATGGCTCTACCACAATGGTGACAGCCACCATGGGCATGATGGCCGTTGCCGAGGGGCTCCGCCACATGGTGAGGCGCATGAAGCTGCGCGCAGCCCGAGCAGCCACCGACAACATCCCAACCAGTTAGTCCGGCCGGAAACAGGGCCATACAAGTCAATATCAATAAAAAAAGCCCGGACAATGATCCGGGCTTTTTACTTACCCTGACTCAGGCGCGCCGGGCATTACTGTCAATCAGGTACACAAACTTCGGCCACAGGGCTCTCGGCAAGTCATGCCCCATTCCAGGAATCATGTGCAGCTCTGCGCCACGGATCGCACGTGCCACAGCCTTGCCGCACGCCGGCGGCACCAGCTTGTCTTCCTTGCCATGAATCACCACTGTCGGCGCCAGAATCTTTCGTGCCACCGGCTTGAGACTGCCCGAGCTCAGCACGGCGGTGAACTGCCGCTTCACGCCTGCAGGATGGTAATTACGACTGATCAGGCGACGAGAAAAGGACTCTCGCTCCTCCTGTGGCATGGGATGCGCCGGACTGCCAATAATCGAGAACAGCTTCACGCTATGGGCCACAATTTCCTCTGTGCTCGCACCCTTGCCTGGCCCCTTCATCAACGGCTGCAAGGCCTTTGGATGAGGTGGTGGCAGCAGTGGCTGGTTGGTGCTGGAGAAAATCACCCCCAGCGACTTCACCCGCTCCGGGCGCGTCCCGGCCAGAACCTGTGCGATCATGCCGCCCATGCTGGCGCCGACCACATGTGCCTGACGAATGCCCAGATGATCCAGCAACTCCTCCGAATCACGGGCCATGTCGTACAGGGAATAAGGTGCGGGGCTTTTCAGCCCCAGACTGAAACGAGCCATGCGTACCAGCTCATTCATTTTCTCAATCTTTGCCTTCACTTTTGTGGAAAGGCCAATGTCCCGATTATCAAACCGGATGACGCGATAGCCCTTTTCAACCAGCATCTGACAAAACTCGTCCGGCCACACCAGCATCTGCGCCGAGAGCCCCATGATGAGCAGTATTGGCTCTGCGGCCTCGTCCCCCCAGTCCTCATAGCACAGCTCGATACCTCCATTGACGGAGGCCATGCCAGAGCGAATCGGCGTAGCACTGGCCACGATATGTTCAGATGAGGTCATTTCAGGCTCCACAGCACGAAAACAAAGCAGGATAGTACTCAAACACGGCCGTTAATGCAGGATGACGTCAGGTCAGCTTCCTGTCAGCACGGGCCACCGGGCCCTGCTGGATACTAGCCCATCCGTCCCCGCAACTCAGGCTATAATCGCGCCGTTGATCACAGCCCGTGCTGGAACCATGCCCTCGCGCCAACCAACTCCGCCAAGCCAACGCATCACCATGGTCGACGCCATCGAATCCCTGCTGCCGCAGACCCAATGTGGCAAGTGCAAGCATCCGGGCTGCCACCCCTATGCAGAGGCCATTGCCAGAGGCGAGAGCATCAATCATTGCGTCCCCGGAGGCCAGGATACGATCAATGCACTGGCCGAGCTGCTGGGCGTGGCCACAATACCGCTGGATCCGTCATACGGCACCACCCCCGCACTCCGGCAAGTTGCCGTGATCCGGGAAGACGAGTGCATAGGCTGCACAAAATGCATTCAGGCCTGCCCTGTGGATGCCATTGTGGGCGCGGCCAAATTTACCCATACCATTATCAGCGATGAATGCACGGGCTGCGACCTGTGCATTGCCCCCTGCCCGGTCGATTGTATTGACCTGGTCAACCTGCCCGATGAGCCACTGCTGACAAAGCCGGTTGACCGTCAGGCGCAGGCAGCACATCAGAAAGCACGATACGAATTTCGCAACAACCGGCTGGCCGATGCAAAAGCCAGCCGTCAGGCACGCAGTGACACACCCGAATCAAGTGAGGCTGGTACCGTTGTTATTGCAAAAAAAGACAATGACAAGTCCGGCATTATTGCTGCGGCGCTTGCACGCAGCAACCTCAAAAAGGCAGAACGCAGTCTGACCAGAGCACAGGAAAATGGTGAAGATACGACACTGATTCAGCAGGAAATAGATGCCCTTCTGAGAGAGCTACAGTCACTGCAACCCTGAGTCCTTCCTACTCTTCGGCAAGGATCGGCACCGCCGGGGGTTGCGCCAGAAACGGCAGGGCAACCTGCAGAAACACATCGGGCAACTCGGCAAAAGAGGCATGGCCACAGGGCAAAACAATATGGTGTGCGCCAGGAATACAGGACAACGCCGTAGTGCCATCTTCAACCGGCACCAGGGGATCAAGACGACCGGACAAGATCAGGGTTGGCACCCGCATTTTTCTGGACGCGTCACGCAAATCATGCGCAGGATCGACAAAGCTGCGCCATAACGCCGCATTAACCGCAACCCGAACGGGCTCCCGATGCACTGTTGCTGCCCGCTGACGCATTGCCGCAACGACAGGCGTCTTCACACGCAGGTACAAATAAACCAGCCAGCGCACCATGAAGCCGGCAACACGCTCATTACCCATGAACCGGCAGAAGGCTCGCGTCCAGCGTGTATGTTGTGCAAAGCCGCCGGGTGAAACCAGAATCATTGCCATCAGTCGCTCTGGAAGGCACAGCCCCAACCAGGTCGCCGCATAACCCCCAACCGAGTTGCCAATGACACGGACTCCGCGCAGATCCATTGTCAGCACCAGCTGAACCAGCAACTCGGCAAACTGCATGGCACTGGCCGACTGCGGAGGAGTAGGAGCAGGGCCGGCACCATAACCAGGCCAGCTCACCCTGATAACACGATAGTGCTCGGCAAGAGCAGGCAGCACTGCATCAAAGTCCTGCGGATCACCGGGGTTGGCATGCAACAGCAGCAGTGGCTCACCACTGCCCCACTCATCAACATGCACAACACCGGCAGATGTCGTAATCAAGGCCATATGAAATCCTGTTCAAGCCATCCCGTCATGCATAAGCAATGACCCATGCGGACATACGCAAAATCATCAAACGGAGAAAGCATAAAACGAGCCGGCATCTTGCCTGATGCTCCTGACAGCAACCATGCTCCCTGTCAGATAATGTGTTGCGGATTTGTTTGATGCCCAGCTCATGCCTGTACCCGGCACAAAGCCAGCACTAGAATCCCCATGACTTGTATTGTGCCAGCTCCCGCCCCCATGAATCCGCAAAAGCGCCAGCAGATATTTGCCCGGCTTCAGGCCGAAAACCCGCACCCCACCACGGAGCTGGCCTACAGCACACCATTTGAACTTCTGATCGCCGTCATTCTCTCTGCCCAGGCCACGGATGTCGGCGTCAACAAGGCCACTGCACGGCTTTACCCTGTCGCCAACACCCCGGCGGCAATCCAGGCGCTGGGGCTTGAAGGACTCAAGGGGTACATCAAGACCATCGGCCTTTTCAACACCAAGGCCGAGAACATCATCAAGACCTGCAATATCCTGATCAGCCAGTATGATGGCGAAGTGCCACAGACCAGAGCAGCACTCGAATCACTTCCTGGCGTGGGCCGAAAAACAGCCAATGTGGTGCTTAATACAGCCTTCGGGCATCCCACCATTGCTGTCGATACGCATATATTCAGGGTCTCCAACCGCACCAGGCTGGCACCCGGCAAGGATGTCGTGGAGGTAGAGCGCAAGCTCAACAAGTTTGTTCCGCCAGAATACCGGCAGGATGCCCATCACTGGCTCATCCTGCATGGCCGCTACACCTGCATCGCGCGTAAGCCGCGATGCGGCAGCTGCATCATTGAAGATCTCTGCGAGTACAAGGACAAGGCCATCGACCGGTAAGTCACATCCGTCTTCAACCCCCGCCCTGCCTTTTATCTTGATCGAATGCCTTTCGTATCCCCGACAGGCGACATTGCCTCCCCCTCAACCTACATTGAGGGGTTGGTAAAAGGCAGGGTGAAAGAATGGGAAACTGGCTCAGAAAGGGGATGCGCCTCTGTGCTACAGCCGCCGTATTGTGGCTATCGGCCACCCCCGCCATGTCTGCCCCCCTTTCGCTGACCGACAGCGATGCCCGCCTTAGTCCTTACAGCCACCTGAGTTACTTCTGCACAAGCCCGGAAGCCTCACCACTTATCAATGAGCTGACGCAAAACATCAAAGGCTGGCCATGGCAGGCACATGGCCCGGAAGTGCCCAATCACGGCTATACCAGTCAGGTTTGCTGGTACAGGCTGACCGTCCTGAACCAGACCAGCGAAGCCGACTGGACTCTTGGCCTTGGATTTCCCCTCATCACGCTGGTTGATGCCTATCTGACGAACCCGGAGGGAGAGGTCATTACGCAGTATCGGGAGGGCGGCGACCTCCCTTACAGCCTCCGCCAGACACGTACACTGGCCTTTGCATTCAAACTGGAGCTCCCCAGCGAAAGCACTCGCGACATACTCCTTCGTCTTGATACTGCCAATCTGCAGCTTCCACTGGTTCTGATGGCGTCTGACCGGTTTGCCGAATATCAGACGATCATCACGGTCATACACAGCCTCTTTCTGGGCGGCATGCTGGTCATGATCCTCTACAACATGCTGCTCTATGTGTCCCTGCGTGAGTCTGCATGGCTACCCTATGTCTGCTGGGCAACCCTGATTACCTTTTTGCAAATAACCCTTCTCGGTTTCGGACCCCGCTTCCTGTGGCCCAACCACCCTGACCTATCCACTATCGCCATCGAGGTGATTCTCTCGGGATTACTCATTGCTGCTCCCTGGTTTGTAAACCGCTTCCTCAACCTTGCCCGATGGACGCCACGCCTCGCGACGCTACTCTGGTACCACGCTGCAGCCGGCGCCCTGATGCTATTGGCCATCCCGTTCATTGATCGCATCAGCCTTATGACCATTCAGCTCGTCACGCTGCTAAGCCTTGCCATTGCCGCTGTGTCTGCAGTCATCGCCTCACATGATCGTAGTCCAGAAGAAAAACCCGAGGTTCGCGGATTTATTGTTGCATGGGGCTGTTTTGTCGTTGGTGGATTCGTACTGATCCTGAACAAGCTGGGCGTACTGCCACGCACCCTGTTTACCGAGTACCTGCTGGAACTTGGCAGCTTCCTCGCTGTCGCCCTGCTGTCACGTGCAGTTGCCGCACAAATCAATCGTCTCAAAGCAGAAAAAGCCCGTGCAGAAGCCATGAGCCAGGCAAAAAGTGAGTTCCTGGCCACCATGAGTCATGAAATCAGGACACCAATGAATGGCGTACTCGGCCTTGCAGACCTGCTCCGACATACCCCGTTGAATACACAGCAAGAGCAGTATGTGGATACAATCTATCAGTCCTCACAGGTTCTGCTGACCGTCATCAACGACATTCTCGACTACTCAAAAATTGAAGCCGGCAAACTCCATATCGAGCAGATTGAAACATCGCTGGAACAACTGGTCGGAGACTGCCTTGCACTGCATGCACCACGCGTCATCCACAAACCAGTCCGGCTATGGTGCGAAATGGATCACATGGTGCCCGACTCAGTAATGACGGACCCTTTACGCATCAAGCAAATACTGAACAACCTGCTTAGCAATGCCTGCAAGTTCACAGAGAAAGGGGATGTGATACTCCGGGTCTGCTTAAATGAATCGCAATTAAAGTTCGAAGTCCAGGACAGTGGCATTGGCCTTAGCCTCGACGAACAACAGCGCATATTCGGTTCTTATGAGCAGGCAGGTACGACGACAACACATCGCTATGGTGGCACAGGCCTGGGCCTTGCCATCAGCAAGCGACTGGTTGAGCTAATGGGTGGAGCCATAGGCGTAAGCAGCCACACAGGATTGGGCTCCTGCTTCTGGTTCACCTTACCCATGGCTACTGCTCAAAACTCTCCCGGCGAAAATCGTTTGCACGGTCGCACGCTTGGAATACTGACCAGTGACACGACCCTGGGAGAGAGTCTTTCAGCATGGGCCCAAAGATGGGGCATGTGTGTCATCACGAGCCAGACCAGTCACAGCCTCAATAGCGCACAACTGGATGTCCTGCTGTTAGGCCCGGATCATGCTGACAACCATCTGGATCTGGCACTGCCCTCAGACCCGCAGCGATTGATTGCGTGGCCCATGGCCGCCATGCCACTCCCTGGGCGCACTCCAGTGATAGAACTTCCGCTGCATCCCTCTCAGTTGAAACACATGCTGAAAACCCTGCTCAAGGAAACTGAAACACCACAACCAGCAGGCATCACTCCCGTACCGGTTTGCATGACTGGCCTCAAAGTACTGATTGCGGAAGATAACGCCGTCAATCAACTGGTGCTGACCAGCCTCCTGAAAAGCATCGGAGTCGAGGCAACTGTCGTCGACAATGGTGCCGAGGCAGTATCAAGGGTGACCTCAGCACCTTCGGAGTGGGACATTATCTTCATGGA
>JBASJP010000190.1:0-9764 GCA_049655345.1 Moraxellaceae bacterium | reverse complement strand
GTCTTGCCATGGTCAACGTGACCGATCGTGCCGACGTTTACGTGCGGCTTGTTACGTTCAAATTTTGCCTTTGCCACGATAAAATCCTCATCAAATCAAATTCGGTTCGGGGTGGCTTTCGCCACCCCTGTGTAAGCACTTACTCTTCGTCATCACCGCTGCGCTTGGCAGCAAACTTGGTGATGATGGCATCTGCCACGTTCTTAGGAGTTTCCGCGTACTTGGAAAACTCCATGGAGAAGGTCGCACGACCCTGGGACATGGAACGCATGTCCGTGGCATAGCCAAACATGTCGGACAGCGGCACTTCAGCCTTGATGGCCTTGGTGCCGCCCGGCAGATCTTCCATACCCTGGATGATGCCGCGACGACGATTCAGGTCGCCCATGATGTCGCCCATGTAGTCTTCGGGTGTTTCCACCTCGATCTTCATGATCGGCTCAAGCAGCACCGGATCCGCCTTCAGGAAGCCCAGGCGGAAAGCAATCGAGCCCGCCATCTTGAAGGAGAGTTCGTCGGAGTCGACATCGTGGTAGGAACCGTCGAAGAGCACAGCCTTCACGCCCACGATGGGGTAGCCCGCCAGAATACCAGTCTTCATGCGTTCCTGGATGCCCTTGTCGACAGCGCCGAAAAACTCCTTCGGCACGGTGCCACCAACGACTTCCACGGCGTACTCGTAGTCCTTCTCCGAGTCGGCAGCCATCGGCTCCAGACGCACATAGACATGACCGTATTTGCCGCGACCACCGGTCTGGCGGACGAACTTGCCTTCGGAATCCACCGACTTGCGGATGGTTTCACGGTACGCTACCTGCGGCTTGCCAATATTTGCCTCGACATTGAACTCGCGACGCATACGGTCCACAAGAATGTCGAGATGCAACTCGCCCATGCCGGAGATAATGGTCTGACCGGACTCTTCGTCAGTCTTGACCCGGAAGGAAGGATCTTCCTTGGCCAGACGGCCCAGAGCGATCGACATCTTCTCCTGGTCAGCCTTGGTCTTCGGCTCTACGGCCACAGAAATCACAGGCTCGGGAAACTCCATGCGCTCCAGGGTGATCACATGATCTTCGTGGCAAAGTGTGTCACCAGTGGTGACGTCCTTCATGCCCACGAGTGCTGCGATATCGCCAGTACGCACTTCCTTGATTTCTTCGCGCTGATTGGCATGCATCTGCAGCATGCGACCAACACGCTCCTTCTTGCTCTTCACCGGGTTCCACACCGCACTGCCACTTTCCAGCACACCGGAGTAAACACGAATAAAGGTCAGCGAGCCCACATACGGGTCGTTCATGATCTTGAAGGCGAGTGCAGAGAAGGGCTCGTCATCGGATGCCTTACGCACGGCGGCGGTGCCAGCCTTGTCATCCAGGATGCCATCAACCGGAGGAATATCCACCGGCGCCGGCAGGTACTGGATCACTGCGTCGAGCATCTTCTGCACGCCCTTGTTCTTGAAGGCCGAACCGCACAGAACCGGAACGATCTCGGAAGCAATGGTGCGCTGGCGAATTGCAGCATGAATCTCTTCTTCAGAGAGCGTGCCTTCTTCCAGATACTTGTTCATCAGCTCTTCAGACAGCTCGGCAGCCGTCTCAACCAGCTTTTCGTGATACTCCTGAGCCTGAGCCTGTAACTCAGCCGGAATGTCGCGCAGCTCGAACTTCATGCCCTGCGACGCTTCATCCCAGTAAATTGCCTTCATCTTGATGAGGTCGATAACGCCTTCGAAGTTCTCTTCTGCACCGATCGGCAGCACGAGAGGAATCGGATTGGCACCCAGGCGAGTCTTCATCTGCTCAACAGCACGCAGGAAGTTCGCGCCGGTACGGTCCATCTTGTTGACGAAAGCGATACGCGGAACCTTGTACTTGTTTGCCTGGCGCCACACCGTTTCCGACTGCGGCTGTACGCCACCAACGGCGCAATACACCATGCAGGCGCCATCAAGCACACGCATGGAGCGCTCTACTTCAATCGTGAAGTCAACGTGACCCGGGGTATCGATGATATTGATCTGGTGCTCAGGGAACTGCTTGTCCATGCCGGACCAGAAACAGGTGGTAGCGGCAGAAGTAATCGTGATGCCACGCTCCTGCTCCTGCTCCATCCAGTCCATGGTGGCGGCGCCATCATGCACTTCACCGATCTTGTGCGATTTGCCCGTGTAGAACAGGACGCGCTCGGTCGTCGTGGTCTTGCCGGCGTCAATGTGCGCGCTGATACCGATGTTGCGGTACCGCGCAAGCGGGGTAGTTCTTGCCATGATACGTGTCTCCGGCAATTAGAAGCGATAGTGCGAGAAGGCCTTGTTGGCCTCCGCCATGCGGTGCACGTCTTCACGCTTCTTGATGGCTGCGCCCTTGCCTTCTGCGGCATCAAGGAGCTCACCAGCCAGACGCAGCGCCATGCTCTTTTCAGAACGCTTACGGGCAGAGTCCACCAACCAGCGCATGGCCAGGGCAGTACGACGGGAGGGGCGTACTTCCATGGGTACCTGATAGGTGGCACCGCCGACGCGACGCGCCTTTACTTCAACCATCGGGCGAACCTTGTCGAGAGTGCTCTCGAAAAAGTCGACCGGGTCACCCTTGGTCTTTTCGGCAACACGCTCAAGCGCACCATAGACCACGGACTCGGCAATCGACTTCTTGCCGCGCTCCATTACGTGGTTGATGAACTTGGCAATAGTCTGGCTACCGAACTTCGGGTCCGGAAGGATTTCACGGGCTGCTACTACACGTCTTCTTGGCATTTTCTCATTAACCTTTAATTACGCTTCAGGGTTGTCCGGGACTTTAAAGTTAAAAACTGAAATGCCCGGGCCTTACTGCGCCGCAAGAATTACTTCTTCGGACGCTTGGTGCCGTACTTGGAACGGCTCTGGTTACGATCCTTGACGCCGGCGCAATCCAGGGAGCCGCGGACGGTGTGGTAACGCACGCCGGGCAGATCCTTGACGCGGCCACCGCGAATCAGGACCACTGAGTGTTCCTGCAGGTTGTGGCCTTCACCGCCGATGTAGGAGCTGACTTCAAAACCAGAGGTCAGGCGAACACGGCAAACCTTGCGGAGTGCGGAGTTCGGCTTCTTCGGAGTAGTGGTATAAACACGTGTGCAAACGCCGCGACGCTGCGGGCTGCCCTTGAGTGCGGGCACGCCGGACTTCTCGACGAGGGCCGTGCGACCTTTGCGGATCAGCTGATTGGTGGTTGCCATGGTGGCAATGCTCTCCCGTAGTAAATAAAAACCCCCAGAAAAGACATAGTCTTTTTTGAGGGTTGCGGATTCTAGGGCGTAAGGGCCAGCACGTCAAGGACATGCCGGCCCTCTACCCCGACGCCGAGACAGGGTTATTCGCCCTGATTCAAGGCGTCCGACAGTGCCTGCTCCACATCAATGGCACTTGGTGCCACTACTGTACGTGCAGCCAGTCGAGCACGACGTCGCTCGGCATGATAGGCAAAACCGGTACCTGCAGGAATCAAACGACCGACCACGACGTTCTCCTTGAGACCGCGCAGATCATCTTCCTTGCCTGTTACCGCTGCTTCCGTGAGGACGCGGGTGGTTTCCTGGAAGGAGGCCGCCGAGATGAAGGACTCCGTGGCCAGCGAGGCCTTCGTGATCCCCATGAGAACACGATCGAAACGTGCCGGGAACTTGTCGCCAGCACGCAGCGCCTCGTTCTCCACCATGACACGACCGTACTCGACCTGCTCGCCCTTGATCATCGACGAATCACCGCTCTCGGTGACCTCGACCCTGCGCAACATCTGGCGAATGATGACTTCAATGTGCTTGTCATTGATCTTCACACCCTGCAGACGGTACACATCCTGAACTTCGTTGACGATATATGTCGCCAGCGCTGTTTCGCCCTTGAGGCGAAGGATGTCATGCGGGTTCTGCGGGCCATCAGAGATGGTTTCACCGCGAGCCACGCGCTCGCCTTCGAAGACGTTGATCTGGCGCCACTTCGGAATCAGCTCTTCGTAGATCTCGGAGCCATCATCCGGAGTAATGATCAGGCGGTGCTTGCCCTTGGTTTCCTTGCCAAAGGTCACAACACCGGACTTTTCAGCCAGAATGGCGGATTCCTTGGGCTTGCGGGCTTCGAAGAGGTCAGCCACGCGCGGCAGACCACCGGTAATGTCACGAGTCTTTGAGGACTCCATCGGGATACGACCGATGACATCGCCCACACCAACCATCGAGCCGTCCTGCAGCGCGGTCATCGCCAAAGCAGGCAGGAAGTACTGCACCGGCTGATCAGAGCCCTCAATCAGCACCGGGTTACCCTTGGCATCGACCAGACGTACGCAAGGACGCAGATCCTTGCCGGCAGCCGGACGATCCTTGGGGTCCATGATTTCGATATTGGTCAGGCCGGTCAGCTCATCTGTCTGGTGACGTACAGTAATGCCGTCTTCCATATCGATGAACTTGGCACGACCCGCCGTCTCGATGATGATCGGGTGGGTATGCGGATCCCAGCTGGCTACAATCTGGCCGCCCTTCACTTCCGCGCCGTCCTTGACGGTAATCACGGCACCGTATGGCAGCTTGTAGCGCTCGCGCTCACGGCCACGGTTATCGGCAACACCAATTTCACCTGAACGGGACACGGCAACGAGATTGCCACCAGCCTGCTGCACGGTCTTGATGTTGTGGAAGCGAACCGTACCGTCGTTGCGGACCTGCACATTTGAAATGGCAGACGCACGGCTGGCAGCACCACCGATATGGAAGGTACGCATGGTGAGCTGGGTACCTGGCTCACCAATGGACTGGGCCGCCATCACGCCGACCGCCTCACCAATGTTGACCTGATGGCCACGCGCCAGATCACGGCCGTAGCACTTGGCACAGACACCATGACGGGTTTCGCAGGTGATAACCGAGCGCACGACCACTTCGTCGACGCCAGCCAGCTCCAGCTTGTCTACCCACTTTTCATCCAGCAGCGTCCCGACAGGAGCAAGCAGCTCATCGGTGCCCGGGCGATGCACATCCGCAACCACAACGCGACCCAGCACACGGTCACGCAAGGCCTCAACCACATCACCGCCTTCAATCATCGGCGTCATGAGCAGGCCCTGGGTGGTACCGCAGTCCGGCTCGTTGATCACGAGATCCTGCGCCACATCCACCAGACGACGCGTCAGATAACCTGAGTTGGCGGTCTTCAGCGCAGTATCAGCCAAACCCTTACGGGCGCCGTGAGTGGAGATGAAGTACTGCAGAACGGTCAGGCCTTCACGGAAATTCGCCTTGATGGGCGTTTCGATGATGGAGCCATCCGGCTTGGCCATCAGGCCTCGCATACCTGCCAGCTGACGGATCTGGGCTGCACTACCACGGGCACCGGAGTCCGCCATGATGAAGATGGAGTTAAAGGACTTCTGCTCCTGAATCGAGCCGTCCTTCGCCACCACCTTTTCTGTGGACAGGTTGTCCATCATGGCCTTGGCCACGAGTTCATTGGTACGGGACCAGATATCGACGACCTTGTTGTAGCGCTCACCCTTGGTCACGAGACCCGAAGCAAACTGCGACTCGATTTCACGCACTTCTTCTTCGGCCGCACCAATGATCTTCTGCTTTTCACCTGGAATGACCATGTCTTCCATCCCGACGGAAACGCCGGAATAGGTAGCCTGCTGGAAGCCAAGATACATAAGCTGGTCAGCGAAAATCACCGTGTCCTTGAGGCCCAGAACGCGGTAGCAGGTGTTAAGCAGCTTGGAAATGTTCTTTTTGGTCATCACCTGGTTGACCAGTGCAAACGGAAGGCCTTCAGGCACAACATTCCAGAGCAGGCAGCGACCAGGCGTTGTGTCCGCCAGGAAGATGCGTTTGGTGCGCACACCATCATCATCGACAGTGGTTTCGTGAATACGAACCTTGACCTTGGCATGCAGGTCGACCGACTTGGTGCCCAGTGCACGAGTCACTTCCGGGAAGTCGGCAAACATCATGCCTTCGCCACGCGCATTCACTCGATCACGCGAGATGTAATACAGACCCAGCACCACGTCCTGAGACGGAACAATGATGGGCTCGCCATTGGCAGGCGACAGGATGTTGTTCGTCGACATCATCAGCGCACGGGCTTCGAGCTGTGCTTCGATGGTCAATGGCACGTGCACAGCCATCTGGTCACCGTCGAAGTCGGCGTTGAATGCCGTACAGACAAGCGGGTGCAACTGAATGGCCTTGCCTTCGATCAGCACGGGCTCAAATGCCTGCAGACCAAGACGATGAAGTGTAGGTGCACGATTCAACAGTACCGGATGTTCGCGAATGACCTCGGCGAGGATATCCCACACCTCTGCAGTTTCACGCTCGACCATCTTCTTGGCAGCCTTGATGGTCGTGGCAAGACCACGCATCTCGAGCTTGCCAAAAATGAAGGGCTTGAAAAGTTCGAGCGCCATTTTCTTGGGCAAGCCGCACTGGTGCAGGCGCAGGGTCGGGCCCACCACGATCACGGAGCGACCGGAGTAGTCAACGCGCTTGCCGAGCAGATTCTGGCGGAAACGCCCCTGCTTGCCCTTGATCATGTCAGCCAGCGACTTCAGCGGACGCTTGTTGGAGCCGGTGATGGCTCGTCCGCGACGGCCGTTATCCAGCAGAGCATCCACTGCTTCCTGCAGCATGCGCTTTTCGTTGCGGACAATGATGTCAGGCGCAGACAGATCAAGCAGACGCTTCAGACGGTTGTTACGATTGATGACGCGACGATACAGGTCATTCAGATCGGATGTTGCAAAACGGCCCCCATCCAGCGGCACCAGCGGACGCAGATCCGGCGGCAGCACTGGCAGCACCGTCATGATCATCCATTCAGGCTTGTTGCCCGAGGCAATGAAAGACTCCATCAGCTTGAGACGCTTGGAGAGCTTCTTCAGCTTGGTTTCACTGCTGGTCGTGGGAATTTCTTCGCGCAGACGAGCCACTTCAGAGTCAAGATCGCTATCCTTCAGCAGGGCCTGAATGGCTTCGGCACCCATTTTGGCATCGAAATCATCGCCATGCTCTTCGAGAGCATTGTAATACTCTTCGTCGGACAGCAGCTGTCCCTTTTCGAGCGTGGTCATGCCAGGCTCGATCACGACAAAGCTTTCAAAGTACAGCACACGCTCGATATCACGCAGAGTCATATCCAGCAGCAAGCCGATACGGGATGGCAGCGACTTCAGGAACCAGATATGTGCAGTCGGCGAGGCCAGCTCAATGTGACCCATACGCTCACGGCGAACCTTGGTCAGGGTGACTTCAACGCCACACTTTTCACAGATCACACCACGGAACTTCATGCGCTTGTACTTGCCGCACAGGCACTCATAGTCCTTGATCGGGCCAAAAATCTTGGCGCAGAACAGGCCTTCGCGCTCGGGCTTGAAGGTACGGTAATTGATGGTTTCCGGCTTTTTCACTTCGCCGAAAGACCAGGAACGAATCATGTCAGGCGAGGCTAGCCCGATACGAATCTTGTCGAATTCTTCTTCCTGGCCCTGGTTTTTCAGGAGATTGAGCAAGTCTTTCAAGGCGTATTCTCCAAAAGGAGTTAATCATTGGCCCCACTCACCAGATAGCGATGAGCAGGGCAACCTATGCGTTTGTCGATCAGTCGGTATCGAGTTCCATATTGATACCGAGCGAACGAATCTCCTTGATCAGCACATTGAAGGATTCGGGCATACCCGGATCCATGCGGTGATCTCCGTCAACGATATTCTTGTAGATGCGCGTACGGCCGTTCACGTCATCGGACTTCACTGTCAGCATTTCCTGCAGAGTGTAAGCGGCACCGTAGGCTTCCAGCGCCCAGACTTCCATTTCCCCGAAGCGCTGACCACCGAACTGCGCCTTGCCACCCAGCGGCTGCTGTGTCACCAGCGAGTAAGAGCCGGTGGAACGCGCATGCATCTTGTCATCAACCAGGTGATTCAGCTTGAGCATGTACATGTAGCCCACAGTCACCTGACGGTCAAAGCGCTCACCAGTACGGCCATCGAACAGCCAGGACTGGCCATTTTCGTTAAGACCGGCAAGCTTCAACAGCGCCTTGATTTCGGTTTCGTGCGCACCATCGAATACCGGCGTTGCCATCGGCACACCAGCCTTCAGGTTGTACGCAAGCGCAACCACTTCATCATCCGTCAGGGACTTGATGTCTTCCTGCTGACCGCCAACACCGTTGTAGATTTCATCAAGGAACTTGCGCAGATCCGAGATCTTTTTCTGCTGCTCCAGCATTTCGTTGATGCGCTCACCAAGACCCTTGGCAGCCCAGCCGAGATGGGTCTCCAGAATCTGGCCAACATTCATACGGGACGGAACGCCAAGCGGATTCAACACGATATCAACGGGAACACCATGCTCGTCATGTGGCATGTCTTCCACTGGCATGATCACGGAGACCACGCCCTTGTTACCATGACGGCCAGCCATCTTGTCGCCAGGCTGGATACGACGCTTCACTGCCAGGTAAACCTTGACTACCTTCTGCACACCATGAGCAAGATCATCACCCGTGGTGATCTTGCGTTTCTTGTCTTCGAACTTGGCTTCGATGTCAGCTTCGCGTTCTTGCAGATAGGCTTGTGCCTTTTCAAGCTGGTCAGCAATTGCCTCGTCAACCGGACGAATCTCGAACCACTTCGCCAACTCCAGCCCGTCGAGGTCTTCTGCCGTTACAGCAGCTCCCTTCTTGAGACCGGCACCGCCATTTACCTTCTGGCCGAGCAACGCAGCACGGAGGCGGAAGGTCGTGGCCTCTTCAAATATGCGGTACTCCTCCTTCAGATCCTTGCGATAGGCATTCAGCTGTTCTTTCTCGATAGCCAGTGCACGGGCATCCTTCTCGATACCGTCACGGGTAAACACCTGAACGTCGATCACAGTGCCCTTGGTGCCGGATGGCACGCGCAGGGAGGTATCCTTCACATCGGATGCCTTTTCACCAAAGATGGCACGCAGCAGCTTTTCTTCCGGAGATAGCTGGGTCTCGCCCTTCGGCGTAACCTTGCCCACCAGAATATCGCCAGCATTAACTTCGGCACCGATATAAACGATACCGGACTCGTCCAGTTTGGAGAGAGCGGCTTCGCCGACATTCGGAATATCAGCAGTTATTTCCTCAGGCCCCAGCTTGGTATCACGGGCGATACAGCTCAGTTCCTGAATGTGTATGGAGGTGAAACGGTCTTCCTGAACCACTCGCTCGGACAACAGGATCGAGTCTTCGAAGTTATAGCCATTCCAGGGCATGAACGCGACACGCATGTTCTGGCCCAGCGCCAGCTCGCCAAGATCCACGGAGGGACCATCAGCCAGCGTATCGCCACGCGCCACCACGTCACCCACATTCACCAGCGACTGCTGGTTGATGCAGGTATTCTGGTTGGAGCGCGTGTACTTGGTCAGGTTGTAGATATCAACACCAGCCTCACCGACAACGATTTCGCTATCGTCCACACGTACAACAATACGGGAGGCATCAACATAATCAATACGACCGCCACGACGCGCCACGACACAGACACCGGAGTCACGGGCGACATAACGCTCCATGCCGGTACCAACCAGCGGCTTCTCAGAACGCAGGGTCGGAACAGCCTGACGCTGCATGTTCGAACCCATGAGGGCGCGATTGGCGTCATCATGCTCAAGGAACGGAATCAGTGATGCAGCAACAGACACCACCTGACGCGGAGAAATATCCATGTACTGGACTTTGTCAGGCC
>JBASJP010000189.1:0-6567 GCA_049655345.1 Moraxellaceae bacterium | reverse complement strand
GCTGGTGGAATGAATCCGTCAGCCTCGCCGTTAAGGACCAGAACGCTGGCCTTTATCTTGCCCTTTTCGGCGCGCGTGGCAGTGGCCAGTGCGCCATGGAAGCTCACTACACCGGCCAGCTCCATGTTGCGGCGTGCCATGTCGAGCACCATTTTCCCGCCAAAGCAGTAACCGATGGCGGCCACTCTTTTGGCATCCACTTGCGGCTGTGCTTTCAGTAGCTCAAGGCCGGCCAGTGAGCGGGCGTACTGGCGTTCGGTATCACCCACCACGGTGTGCATCAGGTGGCCGGCATCCTTGGGGTTGTCAGCCGTCTGGCCGTTGCCGTACATGTCGATGGCGAGTGCGGGATAGCCCAGTGCAGCCAGTTCGCGGGCGCGCCGCTGGGCGTAGTCATTCAGACCCCACCATTCGTGCACCACCACCACGCCGGGGCGCTTTTCCCTGATGGCATCATCCCAGGCAAAGTAACCGCGCAATTGGGTGCCGTCGGTGGCCTTGTAGTCGATGACGCGGGTTTGCACGGCAGCGTGCAGGGGCAGTGACAAAATGGCGAGCAGGCTGGCGGCCAGCCAGGTGGTGAGGTGGTTCATGATTGCATCCCTGTCGTTAAACACCTGATGAGCCCGATGGTAGCCGAGCCATGGTGCAGGGTCACGCAGGCCAAGTCATTGCCGTGAGGCTGCGCCGCCGCGTCGTCTGCTCAGAAGCGTTCGTGCGCTGTCAGGAATCGCCACTGGCCTTCCGGCAGGCCGGCCAGTGAGATGCGACCAATACGAAGGCGTTTGATGCTGACGGTGGTCAGGTCGGCACGGTCACACAGCCAGGCCACTTGTCCCGGCACTGCGCCCTTCAGGGCAAAGCGCAAGCGGGCATCGCTTTGCCGGCTGACCTTGATGGCCGGCAGGGTGCGGCCATTGAAGGTCACGGGTTCCTTCAGGCTGGCGAGTGCGGCGTCGGTAATCTCGCCGCTGATGTCGACCACATATTCCTGTTCCAGAAAGTGGGCGTCATCGCGGAGCTTGCGGATGATGCTGCCATCCTGGCTGAGCACCAGCAGGCCGCTGGCGCCGGTTTCCAGCGTGAGTGGTGCAACCAGACGCGTGAAGTGACGGTGCAGCAACCGGATACCGGAGTTGTCACCGGGGGTCTGGGTCTCGGGGCTGAGCAGGGTGAATGCCGGCTTCGGGCCGCTGTCGGCATCGGCGTCGTAGCCGGCCGGTTTGTGCAGCAGCAGCGTGGCAGGCAACACCGGATCGGGCCGGGCATCGGGGTGAAGGGTGACGGTCTGGTCGGGGCGCACCTGGCGATGCGGGGCCTCGACCACTACACCGTCCACGCTGACCCAGCCGCCCTCGATATAAAGTTCGGCGTCGCGCCGTGAGCAGGGGAGCTGGGTAGTAAGGCGTTTGGCAAGGCGAACTGATTCAGTCATGGCAGGGTCATCCGGTGGCAGTCGGTAGTGTAACGATACCGGCGACAATTATCCGGAAAAGCTGGCCGGATAATCCGGCTCAGGCAGAAGGAATCACATAGGCCGCGATGGTGATGCAGTGGCAGGCGGCGCCGCCCAGTACAAATACATGCCAGATGGCATGCGTGTAGCGGTACTGCTTGGCGGCATAAAATGCAGCACCCAGCGTGTAGCTGAGGCCGCCAGCCAGCAGCAGGTTGAACGCGGGCGAGGGCAGCGCCTCATACAGTTCGTAGATGACCAGCAGTGACAGCCAGCCCATGACCAGATAGGTGATCAGCGAAGCGCGCTTGAACTTGTGCACGAAGAAAATCTTGAACACCACACCGGCCAGTGCCAGCGCCCAGATGACGATGAGCAGGATGTTGGCCATGGTCGAGTGCAGGGAGATCATCAGCAAGGGCGTGTAGGTGCCGGCGATGAGCAGGTAGATCGTGGAGTGGTCAAAGCGCTTGAGCACGGCCTTGGTGGGCTGGTGCGTGAAGCTGTGGTACAGCGTGGAGCTCAGGAACAGGGCGATCATGCTGCCGCCGTAGACGGCAATGCCGGCCATCTGCCAGCCCGACAGGGAAGACGGCATGGCCTTCACCAGCATCAGGGTCAGGGCGACGATGGCAGCGGCCATACCCAGTCCATGCGTAACGGCATTGGCAATTTCTTCGCCGAGGGTATAGCCCTGCGGGTTAAGCGTGGCCATGGCGGTATCCCGGTAATTAATGAACGACTGTATATTAATTTAGACTATACCGGCATCCGGTGGCAGTGAACAGTCGTTCATGTGATTTTGATGGACTTGCCAGTCGTCTTTCGTCAGTGGTTTTGCGCCGGGGCTGCAGGAGGGGTGTCAGGCGCCGGCTTTCACGGGAGCGGGCTGGGCATGCACAAGTGCCGGGCGACAGCTGGCTGCAACATCCATCAACGGATCATAGACCTTTGTGCGAATGTTCAGCAGTCCGAGCACGGTATGAAACAGGTTGTCCTGCGAGGCTGGCTGCGTGGCCCTGATTGTCAGGCAGGGCACATCAAGGGTATGGCTTCTGGCAAACCCCTCGGAAAACCACATGTCCATCGGTACGTGTGTTTGCTCGTCGGGTGCAATCGCATACGGCATGCTGTGCAGATAAACACCGTTTTCGCCCAGGGACTCGCCGTGATCGGACAAGTAGATCATGGCGGTGTCATGCGTGGCGGATTCAGACTGCAGGAATGCAATGGTTGCGGCCAGAACATGGTCGGTGTAGAGCAGGGCGTTGTCGTACGTGTTGACGATTTGCTCGCGGCTGCATTGGCCCAGATCACTGCTGTCGCACGTGGGGGTGAAGCGCCGGAATGCTGGCGGGTAACGCTCGAAATACGCCGGCCCGTGATTACCCATCTCGTGCAGGACGATGACCTGGTCGCCGCCGGATTTTTCCACTTCCCCGGCGAGGCCGCTGAGCAGAGCCTCATCCATGCAGGTGTTGCCGTTGCAGAGGGGGTCATTCCGGATGAATGGGGCGCCTTGTGCGACGACACCGGTACATACGCCCTTGCAGCCAGACTGGTTGTCGCGCCATACAACACGTATGCCGGCGTGCTGGATCACGTTGAGCAGTGATTCGCTCTCATGAATGGCGGCTTCGTCATAGTGTCTTTTGCCGAAGGGAGAAAAAAGGCACGGGACGGAGGTTTCCGTGTTGGTGCCACAACTGGTGACATGCCGAAAGTTGATGGTGCTGGTTCTTGCCAGCTCTGGTGTGGTTTGTCGTGAGTAGCCATTCAGGCCCCAATTGGCGGCGCGTGCGGTTTCGCCAAGTACAATGATCAGCAGTGCCGGTTTGTTGTGCACGGCTCCAGTGTGTGCAACAGTTGCATCCATTCCGATGGCGATTTTTTCAGCCGAAATTTTCTTTGAGCGTGATGCCGCGACCCTGGTGAGGGCATAGATGTCATTGCCGGGTGTGACCAGATAACGGATTTCCTTGTGTTCACGTATCAGTGGCACAAACTGCCGGGAAACAGCGAACAGGCTGCCGGCAGTGATGATGAGTGCCACCGCCAGCGCCACCGGACGCTGGTGCAGTGAGCGGGACAGTGGTGGCTTGCTGACCTCCAGTCGCCATACGAAGAGCAATGGTATGACGGCATACAGGATCATGTGTGGCAGCATGTCCCAGGCGAGCAGATCCCGTGCTTCGTGCAGGTCAGTCTGCAGGATGTTCCTGATCATGGCGCTATCCATGAATACGCCATACTTCTGCATGAAATAGGTGGTGGCCGCCGTCATCAGGATGAGCAGGGCCATGACGGGCCTGGCGGTCCAGCGATTGACCAGGATGGACAGCAGGATGAACTGCAGGGCCGTCACCATCAGGAAGACGGCAACCAGAAACACGGCCCGGTCACTTGCCGATGTGGCGGGCTGCGCACTCATGATGGCCCAGAAGCGGCTGTTGCAGGCAATCGAGAAGAACAGGCTGCCAATCAGCGCCAGCGAGGTGGTACTGAATTGTGGTCGCTGTGACAGCCTGTCAAATACCCTTTTTTTTAGCGAAGATGCCATTGTGTTGCCCGATTGGCAGATGCAGGCGGAAAGGATAGGGCATCAGCCTTAAGGCGGCGTTAACAGGAGCGAATCATGGCGGCAGACAACATGGGCGGCGGTAGTGATTATGCGCGCCGGGAGCAAGGGTATCGTGACCGGGCGCTCAAGCTGTACCCGTGGATATGCGGGCGCTGCAGTCGCGAGTTCACGTATTCAAACCTGCGTGAGCTGACCGTGCACCACAAGGATCACAATCACGAGAACAACCCGCCGGATGGCAGCAACTGGGAACTGCTCTGTCTGTATTGCCATGACAACGAGCACTCGAAATACCATGAGCACCGTTTGTATGGCGGCGATGAAACGCCGCGGGAAAAAGAACCCGAACCCGCCCGGCATAATCCCTTTGCCGGACTGAAGGGCCTGCTCGACAAGAAGTGAGCGAAGTCCCCGGTTGCTGGCGTCAGCGCGTGTTCAGCGTATGCGTTCCCAGAGTGTGACTTCCGACAGGGTGTGCTGGAATTTCCGGCGGGTCTCGCGAATGACAAAGGGCACATCCTGTGGTGCCTGTACCAGCCGGAAGTGCTGGCCGAGAACCGCCTTCAACCCGTCAAGGGTGGTGTAGCTTTCGCCATCCTTCTTGAAGCCGCCAATCCAGTCTTCGCGTCTGGTGTGTTCTTCCAGCCAGGTGTAGGGCGACGTGAGCATCAGTATGCCGCCGGTGTTCAGCCGTTCGTGAATGCTGCGCAGGAACTGTGCCGGATTGTAGAGCCGATCGATCAGGTTGGCGGCCAGGATGAAATCGTAACCCGACAGGACCGGCTTCAGGTTGCAGGCATCACCCTGCAGGAAATCCACCTTGTTGCGCACGGACTCAAGTCCCATGTCGGCAAGTCGGCGCGTCTTGTATGACACCAGTTCACCTTCATCGGCAAGCATGTAGCGGATGCTGCCCCGGCTGGCAAGTTGCACGCCAAGATTGATGAATCGCGCAGAAAAGTCCACGCCGGTCACGTGATCAAAATGCCGGGCCAGTTCAAGCGTGGCGCGTCCGGTGGCACAGCCAAGGTCAAGGGCCGTGTGCGCCGGTTTGCCGGCCATGGCAGCAACGGCAATCTGCGCCAGCGCCTTCGGGAAATTGGCAACACCGTAATATTCATCGCCGTAATGAAATTCGGCGTACTCCGACAATTGCTTGTCGCTCTCGTAATAAATGTTCGGGGCCGTGGCGTTATCATCACTCACCACATAGCGAAAGCCGGCATGCTGGAAGAAGTGGCGGCGGAAGGCATAGCGTGATGAACGCTGAGCCTCGTTGCCACAGGAAATCCAGGAGCCACCCTTGATCAGGTTGTGACGGCCATCAAACGTGGGTGTGGTGAAGTCGTCGTAAATCGGGTGGACTTCAAAGCCTTCAAACGGATAGATCGGCGTTTCTGTCCATTGCCAGACATTGCCGACGACATCGTAAAAGTCACCCTGTGCAAACATGTTGACCGGGCAGGACGAAGCGAAGTGGTCAAGATGAATGTTCGCGTTGGCTTTCTGGTCAGAGGGAAGTTCGCTGAGACCGGCAACGTCATGCAGGCGATACCATTCGTCTTCGGTGGGCAGTCGCACTTTCTGGCCGGTCTGAATTGCCTTCCAGTGACAGAATGCCTTGGCTTCATGGTAATTCACCTCGACGGGCCAATCCCATGGCATCGGGATTTCCTGTGCCATCAGGCGCAATTGCCAGCCGTTGGTGCCGCTTACCCAGAAAGATGGATGCGCCGCACCGGCGAAGTTGCGCCAGCCCAGTCCTTCCTCGCTCCAGAGTGTGTCGTTGCGATATCCGCCCGCTTCCACGAAGGCCAGAAACTCATGATTGCTGACCAGATAACGGCTGGCCTGAAATTCGGTCACGTCAGATTCGCGAACACCGTACTCATTGTCCCAGCCATATGCCGGTGCCGTGCGTGGCTTGCCCATGCGTGCAATACCTGTCGGTACCGGTAGCAGGGTGTTGGCGGGAGGCTCGCCGCTGGTGGTGCAGGGCGAAAACTCCGGCAGGGGTTGCACATACTGCAATGCATGCTGGCGCATCAGTACCGATGAAGTTTCAAGGTGGATCTGCTCGTGCTCGATTCCCATCACGATGGCCCACCACGGGTTTTCCCAGTCAATCGGCAGCGTTAGCGGCGCATCCCGGATGACGCGATCCACCACGGCGCGAACCTGCTTGCGGTAGTCGGCCAGTGCGCTGACCGTGGGCCAGTCGTAATTGGCTTCGTTGAGGTCGTCCCAGCTCATTTCATCCACGCCCACCGAGAACATGGATTCAAACTGCGGATTTATGCGTTCGTGGATCAGGCCGGCCAGCAACAGCTTGTTGATGAAGAAGGTGGCCGTGTGGCCGAAGTAGAAAATCAGCGGATGGCGCAGGGCAATGGGCTTGCGGAAATAGGCCTCGTCGCAGGTCAGTGTCCTGAACAGGTTTTCGTAGCGGGTGAACGTGGCATTGAAGTAGTTACCCAGGGTGCGCCGCATGGTGGCTTCATCAGAGCCATTCAGCAGGGGCGTACGCAGA
>JBASJP010000188.1:0-3976 GCA_049655345.1 Moraxellaceae bacterium | reverse complement strand
GCTCGACACCACCATTTTCCTGCAACCACTGGAATACCGGCGGCCAGGTCCATGAGGCCTCGTCAATGCGGGCATCGCAGCCCTCCGGTAGTACGCGTGGTAGGTTGCCGGGCAGGCCGCCGCCAGTGATGTGGGCCATGGCATGCACGGGTAGTGTCTTGATCAGCGAGAGCAGTGGTTTGATGTAGATGCGGGTCGGGGCCATGAGGACATCGGCCATGGGCTTGCCAGCGATGGTGCCATTGAGGTCTGCCTTGCTGACAGCAAGAATCTTGCGAACCAGCGAGTAGCCGTTTGAATGCACACCGCTGGCGGCAATGCCGATCAGCACATCCCCGGCTTTTACCTTGCTGCCATCGATGATCTCGGATTTTTCAACGACGCCCACCGCAAAGCCGGCGAGGTCATAGTCTTCGCCTTCATACATGCCTGGCATTTCAGCAGTTTCACCGCCGACAAGTGCGCAGCCAGCCTGCAGGCAGCCTTCGCCAATGCCGGTCACGACGGTGGCGGCTGTGTCCACGTTCAGGTGGCCTGTGGCGTAGTAGTCGAGAAAAAACAGGGGCTCGGCACCTGTGACAACGAGGTCGTTGACGCACATGGCGACAAGGTCGATGCCGATGCTTTCATGCCGGTTCAGTTCAAGCGCCAGCTTCAGCTTGGTGCCAACGCCATCGGTGCCGGACACCAGCACGGGCTGGCGATAACCTTCGGGGATTTCGCAAAGGGCGCCAAAGCCGCCGAGGCCGCCCAGTACTTCCCGGCGCGCCGTCTTTTTGGCGACGCCCTTGATACGTTCAACCAGGGCATCACCGGCGTCGATATCAACACCGGCATCCTTGTAACTGAGAGAGGGCTTGGCTTCGGACATGGCAGCGGGCACACGGCTATGGAGATTAGGGCGCACATTATACGTGATATGGCGTAAAAAACCTGCCTGACTGTGGTGTCGGCTTTCGGGCGGCTGTACTGTATGCAGCCGGGTTGTGCGCGTGCTGCTTTCCCGGGGTTTTTTGGTGCATGGGGGCGGGGTTTTCATGAGATGGCGGTTGTTGTCGGGCGTACTCCTGTTGTCCCCTCTGGTTGCCCTGGGTGAGCCTGCTGCTCCGGTCACCCCTGATGTTGTCCTGCCCTGGACGGATGTGGCGGGGCGCCCGGTGCTGCATGTAGGTCATGTTCCTGACCTGAAGGCGTTGCTGGCCGCTCAGTCTGCACTCGGCGGGTTGGCTGGGGGCTACCGGATCAGGCTGCTTGGGGTTTCCCGGAATGATGTCTGGTTTGTGGCGGATGATCTTGCCGGGAAGCAATGGCGCGATCTCCTGGCCACTGAGCCCCGCTTCAGGCTTGTCGGGCCTGTGGCGGATCCTGCGGGGGGTAATCAGGGTGCGGTAGCCACGACAGCTATTGTGCCGTCAGTTGAAACGGTTATCTGGGATCCGGATGCCGCCCTGTTGCCGGATATCACGCCGGATGTAGCTATACCTGTACCTGTACAATCGCCTCTTTGAGATGACGCCAAGGATGATCATGGCTGATATACGTCTGTGGCTTTCTCTGCTTGGCCTGCTGGTGCTGGGTTGGCTGCTTTATCTTTTGTCCCCCATCCTGATGCCCTTTGCTGCGGGTGCGCTGCTGGCGTATCTGGGCAATCCCCTGGTGGGTCGCCTGATGCAGCTTGGCCTCAAACGGACATGGGCGGTGGGGCTGTCCTTTTTTTCCTTGCTGACGGCCATGACGGTTTCGCTGGTGCTGGTGTTGCCTCTGTTATGGCAGCAGATAGTTTATCTGGAGGCGCGCTTGCCCCGTGTGCTGCGCTGGTTTAACCGAGAGGGTATTCCGTGGATAGAGAAGCATGTCCCTGTCCAGATTGACCGGCTGGACATGGACCTGATTGGCGAGTGGTTGTCCAGCTACTGGGTAGAGGCAGGGTCGGCAGCAGGAAATGTGCTGACCCAGGTTGCCAAATCGAGCATGGATATCCTGGCGCTGGCTGGCATGTTGGCCCTGATTCCTGTGGTGACGTTCTATCTTCTGCTGGATTGGGATGACTTGCTGGCCCGTATCCGTAACCTGATTCCCCGCAATATTGAACCAAGGGTAAGCCAGTTGGCCCGGGAGTGCGACGATGTACTTGCGGCTTTTCTGCGTGGCCAGCTTATGGTCATGGTGGCACTTGGTGTTGTGTATGCCGTCGGTTTGCAGCTGGTTGGTCTCAAGCTGGCGCTAGTGATCGGCTTGCTGGCAGGCCTTGGCAGCATCATTCCCTATTTTGGTTTTACCATCGGCATCGTGTCGGCAACCGCTGCTGCGCTTATACAGTTTGGCAATATCAACGCTGTCATGATGGTCTGGGGCGTCTTTGCGGTAGGGCAGGCAATTGAAGGGTGGGTACTGCAGCCGTATCTGGTAGGCGACAAGATCGGGCTGCATCCGGTAGCGGTGATCTTTGCGATCATGGCTGGTGGGCAGCTTGTCGGGTTTGTTGGCATGTTGCTGGCGCTGCCCGCAGCGGCGGTGATCATGGTGCTGCTGCGCCATGCTCATGAGCGTTATCAGCAAAGCCGGCTGTATCAAGCAACGCCGGCGGTTGAGGATGATGATGCAGCCGGTTGAGCAGCTGTTGCTGAATCATGTCAGGCCTCGTCCTGATGCCCGTCTCACGGACTTTGCCGGTGACAACTATGCCGGACTGGTGAGGGCTGGAGAAGATCTGCTGCGTCAATCAGCGGGCCTGCTGTATGTGCATGGCCGGCAAGGCTCCGGACGCAGTCATTTCTTGTCGGCACTGTGTGCAGAGGCGGAAAGCGCTGGTCTGCGTAGTGTTCTTGTGCCGCTGGCGGCCCTCGACGGGGCTTCCGCCGGGATTCTGGATGGCCTGGAGACCAGTGATCTGCTCGCCCTGGATGATATCCAGGTCATAGCCGGGTGCCGGGAATGGGAAGAGGCGCTGTTTCATTGCTTCAACAGGTGCCGGGCAGCCGGGGTGCGGCTGGCGTTTTCTGCAGATAATGCGCCTGCCGGATTGGGGTTGGTGCTGCCGGACCTGGTGTCCCGGTTGGGGCAGGCTCCTTGCTGGGCAATGGGACTCCCTGATGACCAGAGCCGGGAGCAACTGATTCAGGCGGCCGCCCACAGAAGGGGCTGGATACTGGAGGCGGACGTACTCAGGTATCTGGTTGTCCGGGCCCCCCGGGAGCCGGGCGCCCTGCAGGCGTGCCTTGAGCGACTGGATCAACTGTCCTTGCGGGCAGCTCGCCGCCTGACGATTCCTTTTGTGCGTGAGTGTCTGGAGCGGCCTGAGCCTGACCGGGGCGTCGCTCCCTGACAGGGGGCGTACCTTGCCGTAGACCCGCAGAATGTGCGACAGTTACGCCGCCCTCGGGCTGATGAATAACAAAAAATAACAGCTTCTGCCGGTGGCCCGCGGCTAGCATGCCCAAGCGGCTCCGCCTTAATAGAAAAAGAAAACACGTATTTTCAGGAGAGCACCTCCATGCCTTGGTCCCGGGGAAGCCTTCTCGTTGCGCTTCTTGCCCTGCACATCCCGTTCGCAAAGGCGGATACGGTGATTGTGGATACTACTGCCGATGATTCGAATGCGAGTACCTGTTCGCTCCGGGACGCGGTCACCTATCTGAACATTCCTGCAGCAACCAGGCCGGCGAGTCATGGCAACGGTTGCGCGCGTGAGGGTGAGGCCACCACTGCCAATATCATCACGCTGCCATACAAGGCTGCTGCCTATGTGATTGATGCGGGCAAAGGCCCGATCGATATTGATACTTCCCTTGTGATAAATGGCGAAGAGTCCACTGCCAAGGTGCCTGCAAGCCCCTTTGTATGGGTAAAGGCATCCCAGGGCTTCAGGATGGACGGGCCGTCCCTGACCGAAAACCTGGGCAGTGTGGATGCGCAACTGGACATGGATCCGGCCTCGGATACGGGCACCGTTGGTGACCGGCATACATCCACTGTT
>JBASJP010000187.1:0-2356 GCA_049655345.1 Moraxellaceae bacterium | reverse complement strand
CACGGGTCAGGCGGATGCCTTCCTCGAAGGCCTTGAGGGCATCTTCCAGACTGAGGTCGCCACTTTCCAGTTGATGGACGCGGGCCTCCAGTTCGGAAAGCGCTTTTTCAAAATCTACGGCACTACGTTTGCGGGCCATGGCAGTTCACTGGCAACAGAATGAGGGCGAACAGTAACGAGGGGGCGTGCCCCGGTCAATCACGCACGGTGGCGTAATTCAGGGCGCGCCTGCAGCAGCAGTATGCCGCGGCAGGGCAACTGAAATCATGGCGGCCAGCACCACAAACAGGCAAGACACCCACAGACAGGCAACCAGCCCGTATGCCTGGAAAATCCAGCCCGACAATACCGTGCCCAGCAAGCGCCCCATGGCATTGGACATGTAGTAGAACCCGACATCCAGCGAGACACCGTCTTCCCGGGCATACGACACGATCAGGTAGCTGTGCAGCGATGAGTTCACGGCAAACACGGCACCAAAAACCAGCAGACCGCCAAGCAGCACCACCGGTACGTGCCATGCGGCTGCCAGGCCGATGGCCATCAGCGCCGGCAATGCAGCCAGCAACGATGCCCATGCAAATGCCGCACGCCCGTCCGGCACATGACCACGCCCCTTTCCCTTAATGCCCGTAATGCCCGTAATGGCGGGCGCCAGCGACTGTACTGCGCCATAGCCGATGACCCAGACCGCCAGAAAGCCTCCCACCTGCCAGAAATCCCAGCCAAACACGGTGCTGAGATAGACCGGTAGCGCCACCACAAACCAGACATCACGCGCACCGAACAGAAACAGGCGCGCACCGGACAAGATATTGATTGCACGACTTTTTGACAGCAGCTCCCGGAATTTCGGTTTGGCCGTGGCCTTGCCCATATCCTTTTTCAGCAACACCAGACTGGCCAGCCAGATCAGTGCCAGCATGCCGGCCATGGCAATCACCGCGCCGGAAAATCCGAGCAGTGCCAGCAAGGCCCCGCCCAGAAAGAATCCGACACCCTTGAGTGCATTCTTGGAGCCCGTAAGAATAGCCACCCATTTGTACAGCGTGCCTTGCTGCGCATCCGGCACCAGAAGCTTGATACTGCTTTTGGCACTCATCTTGTTGAGATCTTTCGCAATCCCCGACAGAGCCTGCGTCGCCATTACCCAGGGAATGGTCAGCATGGCAGTGGGCACCGCCAGCATCAGCAATGCCAGCACCTGCAAGCCAAGCCCGACATTCATGGTGCGGTTAAGGCCCAGCCGCGCACCGAGATAACCACCCAGCAGATTGGTGACAACACCGAATATTTCGTAAAAAACAAACAGTGCGGCAATCTGCAACGGCGCATAGCCCAGTGCATGAAAGTGCAGCACCACCAGCATGCGCAGTGCGCCATCCGTCAGGGTGAAGGCCCAGTAATTTCCGGTCACCAGCAGATACTGGCGCACTTCCGGCGACTGCCGCGACAAGACACTCATGAAAGATTTCTCATGCACTTTGTTTTTTATCAGGCGTCATGTGTCAGGCAGACCCCACCAGACGCGCCAGCTCTACCGTGCGATTGGCATAGCCCCACTCGTTGTCGTACCAGGCATAAATCTTCACCTGTGTGCCATTGATGACCATGGTCGACAAGGCATCGATAATGGACGAACGCGGGTCGGTGCAGTAATCCACCGACACCAGCGGACGCTCTTCATAACCCAGAATGTCCTTCAGTTCGTTTTCCGACGCAGCACGCAGGAAACCGTTCACTTCCTCAACGGTGGTGGCACGCTCCACCTCAAACACACAATCGGTGAGCGAGGCATTGGCCAGCGGCACGCGCACGGCATGTCCGTTAAGACGTCCACGCAACTCCGGAAAAATCTCGGCAATGGCGGTGGCCGATCCGGTTGATGTCGGAATCAGGCTCATCAGCGAAGCACGTGCACGGCGCAGGTCCGTGTGCGGCTGATCCAGCAGGCTTTGCGTATTGGTGAGATCGTGAATGGTGGTGATGGAGCCGTGACGGATGCCCAGCTTGTCATGAATCACCTTCACCACCGGTGCGAGACAGTTGGTGGTGCATGAAGCGGCGGTGACAATACGGTGCTCGACCGGATTGAACAGATGCTGGTTAACGCCCATGACAATATTCAGGGCTCCCTTTTCCTTCACCGGCGCCGTCACCACCACCCGCTTCACACCCTGCGCCAGGTAGCCCTGCAACACCTCGACCGTTTTCATTTTTCCGCTGGCCTCGATCACCAGATCGCATCCCGACCAGTCCGTGTCGGCAATGGCCCGGTTGGCCGTCACCCTGACGGTCTTGCCATCGATCACCATTGCATCACCGGTGCCGGAGGCCGCATGACTCCAGCGCCCGT
>JBASJP010000186.1:0-4480 GCA_049655345.1 Moraxellaceae bacterium | reverse complement strand
ACGCGGCGTGTCATGGTGCTTAAAATGCCGTCAACGCAATTTGCGGATGATGCCGAACACCTCGCACGTTTTGCACTGGAGGACTGGATCGGTCAGCGCATTGATCACCGCAATGTCGTCAAAGGCTGGCCATCGCCACGACAGCGACAATGCCTGTACCTGTTGCAGGAATATCTGGACGGCGAAACGCTGGCCGCATGGGCCAAAAAGAATCCACGTCCGCCCGTGCAAACCATTACCGGTTTTGCGGCACAGATCATCAAGGGATTGCGCGCCCTGCATCGCCGCGAAACCCTGCATCAGGACCTCAAGCCCGACAATATTTTCCTGTGCACCGACGGCACGGTGAAACTGATCGACCTTGGCTCGGCCGGTGTTGCGGGACTGGAAGGCGGACAGTCGCGAGACCGTCCCGGCGCAGCCGAATATGCCGCGCCAGAATATGCACTCAACCTGCCGCGTGATGTCCGTGCCGACCAGTTTTCACTGGCCGTCACCCTGTACGAGTTACTGACAGGCCAGCATCCCTTTGGCGAGGCCTATACCAGGGCGCAATCCCCTGCCGACTTCCAGCGTCTGCATTACACCAGCGCCTGCCGGCACAATCCCCATGTGCCGCTGTGGCTGGATGCCGCCCTCAAAAAGGCCTGCTCGTTCCTGGTTGATGACCGCTACACCTCGCTGGGCGAGTTCCTCATGGATCTGGAGTCGCCCAACCCCACCCTGGCCCCTGTCAGTGCCCGCCCCTGGCTGGAGCGTGATCCGGCAGGGTTCTGGCGCAGCGTGGCCCTGATGATGGCAGCCGTGGCGCTGGGCGAGCTTTTCCTGCTGATGTTCAGGTCGGGCTAACCCTCGGCCTGTTTTTACGCGCAACACACAATCGCCCGACAAAGCAGCACGTCCTGCGGGGATGCCGGTGCTACAATTTGCGCCGCTTGCGGGTTAGCCCCGCCTCATTTCCCCGTTTTTGCTGTCTACAGGACTCGACATGAAGCCCATGCACCGTCTTTACGCAGGGATTGCCACGCTGCTTCTTGCTGCCGCCCCCGCCTTCGCCTTTATTCCCACTGCACCAACGCTGGAGAACAAGGCCTACCTCGTGGTCGACTTCGACTCCGGTAAGGTGCTTGCCGAAAGCAACGCCAATGCCCGTGTGGCACCAGCCTCGCTGACCAAGATGATGACCAGCTACCTTGTCGAACAGGCACTGGCCACCGGCCGCATGAAGGAAACCGATCCGGTATTCGTGAGCGAATACGCCTGGTGCCGCGGTACCAGCAAGGAATCGTGCATGTACCTGCCGCTCAACAGCCAGGCCTCGGTGATCGACATGCTGCGCGGCGTGATCATCCAGTCCGGTAACGATGCCTCCAAGGCACTGGCCGAACACATGGCTGGCAACGAGCCCGCCTTTGCCGAGCTGATGAACAAGGAAGCCGCCCGTCTGGGCATGAAGGGTTCGCACTTTGTGAACGCTACCGGCCTGCCAGACCCCAACCACTACACCACCGCCTACGACATGGCGATCCTGGCGCGTGCCATCGTGCGTGACAGCGCGCACTACTACCCGATTTATTCGGAGAAGGAATTCACCTTCAACAACATCAAGCAGGGCAACCGTAATGCCCTGCTCTTCACCGACCCGACAGTGGATGGCCTGAAAACCGGGCACACCGAAGAAGCCGGTTACTGCCTGGTGGCATCAAGCAAGCGCGGCAACATGCGCCTGATCTCGGTGGTGATGGGCACCAACTCCATGCAGGCGCGTGCGGACCAGACCCGTGCGCTGTTCAGCTGGGGCTTTGCCAATTTTGAAAGCGCCGTGCTGCAGACTGCCGGCGGTGTGCTGGCCACGCCCAAGGTGTGGTTTGGCAAGGGCGATCTGGTGAAGGCCGGCCTGGCGACCGATCTGGCCGTGACCCTGCCACGCGGTCAGCGCGACAAGGTCACGACCGAGCTGGTGGTTGATCAGGAAGTGGACGCGCCCATCGCCAAGGGTCAGGAGCTCGGCAAGGTCAACGCCATGCTTGATGGCAAGATCATTGCCAGCCAGCCACTGGTTGCAATGGAGCCGGTGGAAGAAGCCAGTTTCTTTGTGCGCATCTGGCACAGCATCATGCGTTTCTTCAGCAACCTGTTCTGAACAATCTGCACCAGGTAGTGCCAGTCTGATGCCTGCTGTTTTCCAGCAGGCATCAGCAGATCAGATATAAGGCGTGAGACATCAGGTCAGACATAAATTCAGAGCGCCTCGCTGAACATCCCGCTCGCTGCCACGGTAGCGAGCGGCATTACCCCCGCCTCACGCACAACCTCTCCCACCACAATCACCGCCGGACTCGCCAGCGCTTCATCGCGCGCGGCAACTTCCATCTCGCCCAGCGTAGTGACCACGTGTGCCTGTGTCGGCAATGAAGCATTTGCAATGACCGCTACCGGCATGGCGGTGCTCATGCCTGCTGCCTGCAGCCCGGCCACAATCGCCGGCATCTGCTTCATGCCCATGTAAATCACAAGCGTGGTGCCACCGGCTACCAGCGCAGACCAGTCGGGTGTGCCGCCTTCCTTTGTGTGCCCGGTTACAAAGGTCACGCCGCGCGTAAACCGGCGATCCGTCAGCGGTACACCAATGCTGCTGGCCGCCACCAAGCCCGACGTCAGGCCATTGATGATCTCCACCGCAATGCCATCGCGCTCCAGGAAGGCTTTTTCTTCACCGGCCCGGCCGAAAATGCAGGGATCGCCACCCTTCACGCGGGCCACGGTCAGGCCTTGCCGGGCATAGCGCCGCATCAGGCGATTGATGAAGTCCTGCGGGGTTGAACGGCAACCACCGCGCTTGCCCACGGGAATGATGCGCACATCCTCACGGCAAAACTGCCGAATGTCGGGATTGACCAGATCATCCAGCAGCACCACATCGGCACGGCTCAGGGCACGCACCGCCTTCAGTGTCAGCAACTCGATGTCCCCCGGGCCTGCACCAACCAGAAGCACACGCCCCATACCGGACCTGCCAGAAGCACCTGAAAAAGGCATGATGAACTCCGATTACGCTTGTGAACCTGCAATACCAGTCATGTTGCAAACACCTTGCCAAAAAGACCTGTCCGGCCAGCCCCACAAATAAAAATCCCGGAGCCCTGCAACCAGCAGACTCCGGGAACGCCATACATCCGGCGTGAACAGGCAAGCGGGACTGACCAAGCCACACCTGCACACAGACTTACATCTTGTAGGCGAACTGCACCCAGGCCTTGGTGGTGTCGTTGGTAAACCCGACAGTCTTGCCATCCGCATTGAAACTGGCCGCCTTCACCAGCATCGTCAGCTTGGAGGTCAGCGGCTTGCTCACGGAGAAATCAACTTCCTGCCCGTAGTCGTCACTGTTGGCATCAGACTGGAAGTCATGCGCGGCCAGCACAAAACTGTAATCTGCCAGCTTGGCCATCAGCTTGATATTGGTGTCTTCCAGACCATTGGCTGGTGTTGCCAGAAAGCGGTCAGCCCAGCCATTGAAGGCATGCAGGGTAGCCAGCGGCGTCTTGAAGCCCTGCTTGAGCACTTCCTGCTGCACCTTCAGCGTGACCGGACCAAACTTGTAGCCCAACTGCAGGTCACGGTAGCTGGAGCCCTTGGTGGTACCTTGCTGGTACTGGTCCTGATCGGCATACGACGCTTCGTAGAGGAAGTCCTTGATCACACCATCCACGCGGGCACCGGCATGCTCCCAGGAATTGGCCGGGGTGAATTGCTCATCCACGCCGTAATAGAACACCGCAAATTTGGCGGCGGGAAATCCGGCGTAACGCACATTCACCATTGGCGCACGCACGCCTTTTACCACCCCGTTGATCGGGTGGATCTTGCTCACGTAATCCAGCGTGACGGCCAGATCCTTGAGCAGGGTGGTGTTGGTGTAACCGATGGCATCAAAGGTCTGGTCATTCTGACGCCAGCCGACATCGCCCACAAAACGGGCATTATCAAAAATTATTTTCTGGCGACCGGCCTTGAAGCCATAGCCTTCCAGATATGCCTGGTTAACCTGCGTGACTTGCGGATCGGCAATCGCACCGTAGCCGACATTGCCATTAACGGTGCTGTTGTAGTTTTCGTGCCCCATGTTGCTGACGTCCTCAAATTCCAGGAACGCCTTCACGCCATGGTAGTCACCCGTCTTGTAACCCAGCACCGTGCGCAGGGTTTCTGCGTTGGCTTCATGTGTTGCATTGTCATAATCCGCCCACTCTGCGCGCAAACGCAGATCAAGCGAGGTTTTTCCGCTGAAAATGGCTTCCTGCAGCAAGGCCACTTCCATCGGTTCGGCATGCGCAGTACCACTTGCCATGCCAGCCAGCATCATCGAAGACAACAGAATTGACCGCTTCATCACAACACCCCTTTTCCCTTGTGAAAACCACCTGTGTGATACCGCACGACATTTTTTTCGGGCAAGCCGGGCCCGTGGCGATGCAAA
>JBASJP010000185.1:0-25504 GCA_049655345.1 Moraxellaceae bacterium | reverse complement strand
GGCCGGGGGCCGCATTTTAAGGCATGGCCCATGACGACTTACCGGATTGATACAGTGAACCGGGGAATGTCCCCGAAAGTGACGCGACTCGCCTGATTTTTTGCGTAAACTTCGAGAGAGACCATGCCACTACCTTGTCGAGGACTTTTCATGTTGCGACTGCCTGCCTGTTTGTCCCTGATCCTGCTGTCCGCCCTGCCGGCAACCGCTCTTGCCGGGGATCTTGACGGACATGCCGCGCATCAGCATGGCGTGGCGCAACTTACGCTCGTACTGGAAAAGAACACGGTGCAGATAGCCCTGGAGTCCCCGGCGGACAATATAGTGGGGTTCGAGCATGCACCCGCCAAACCCGGAGAAAAAGCCGCGGTGGCCGCTGCCCTGTCTACCCTGCGCCGCCCCACCCTGTTCGGTCTGAACGCCGAGGCGGCCTGTGGCAAGGCCCGTACCCAGGCCGGGAATCCGTTTGACGCATCAGGCAACGCGGCACACCGTGACTTTGATGTGAACCATGTATTCGAGTGCAGCCAGCCAACCCGCCTGAACCGGCTTGATGCCAACGCCCTCTTCAAGGCCTTTCCGCGCCTGCAATCACTCAAGGTGGATTATGCGCTGCCTGGCGGCCAGGGCAGTGTCACCCTGACACCGGCATCCCCCAACGCCATGCTGGTGCGCTGATGAGTCTGGTCGAGATTGCTGATCTGCGCTTTGCCTGGGGCAAAAACCCCGAGCTGCTGCATATTCCGGCACTCACGCTGAATGCCGGTGAGCGGGTCTTCCTGCATGGTCCTTCGGGAACCGGCAAAAGTACCCTGCTGGCCCTGCTGGCAGGCGTGCTGTTGCCGTCGCAAGGCACCATCCGGCTGGATGGCGAGGACGTTGCACACATGAGTGCCGCCCGCCGCGATGCCTGGCGCGCCGACCATCTGGGCTTTGTTTTCCAGCAGTTCAATCTGTTGCCCTGGTTGTCAGTCATGGACAACGTCCTGCTGCCCTTGCGCTTTTCCACGGCACGGCGCAGCCGTCTGGATGCCTCCCCGGCCGAGGAAGCCGGACGCCTGCTCACGGACCTCAAGCTGCCCTCGCTGCTGTGGTCGCAACCGGCATCATCATTGAGCATTGGGCAGCAACAGCGTGTCGCCGTTGCACGTGCACTGATCGGGCGTCCCCCGCTGGTAATTGCTGACGAGCCAACCTCTGCCCTGGATACCGATACGCAACTGGCCTTTCTGGACCTGCTGTTCAGTGAGTGCGAGCAACACGGTACTGCGGTGCTGTTTGTCAGTCATGACCTGCGCCTGAGCGTTCGCTTTGACCGGGCGGTGGCACTGGCAGAGATCAATCATGCAGCACATGCTGCCCTGACCGGAGATTCTGCAGCATGAGTCTCTGGCATCTGGCACTGAAAAGCCTCTGGAACCGCCGCCTCAGCGTTGGACTGACGGTATTTGCGATTGCCGTGAGTGTGGCCCTGCTGCTGGCCGTGGAACGCGTACGGGTGGAATCCAAAACCAGCTTTGCGCAAACCGTCAGTGGCGTGGACCTGATTGTGGGAGCACGTGGTGGCGGCTCCCAGTTACTGCTGTATTCGGTATTCCGTCTGGGCGAGGCCACCGGCAATTTTTCGTGGAGCAGTTTCGAACTGGTGCGCTCGCATCCCAAGGTTGCATGGGCCATTCCGGTATCACTGGGCGACTCGCATCGTGGATATCGCGTACTGGCTACCGACAACAGTTACTTCAAGCACTATCACTACGGTGAAAACCAGGCGCTGAAATTCATCTCCACAAAATCCCCTGACGGCTTCACGGGGCTGTTCGATGTTGTCCTTGGCAGCGACGTTGCCCGGAAGCTGGGCTACAAGACCGGTGACAAGATCGTCCTGAGCCATGGCATCGCCGAAAATGCACTCAGCGATCATGCCGACAAGCCCTTCATGGTCACCGGCATCCTGCTGCCAACGGGAACTCCGGTGGATCGCACGGTACACATCACGCTGGCCGGCATGGAGGCCCTGCATGTGGACTGGCAGAACGGTGCGCCACCACTGGGCGCCGGCATCAGTGCCGATGCAGCACAGCAGATGAACCTGGCCCCCACTACCATCACTGCCGCCCTTGTCGGATTGAAGAGCCGCCTTGCCGTGTTCAACCTGCAACGCGGCATCAACACCTACAACAAGGAACCGTTGATGGCCATCCTGCCCGGGGTGGCACTGGCTGAGCTCTGGCAAAGCTTTGCGCTGATGGAAAAAATCCTGCTGCTGGTCTCTGCCTGTGTTGCCGTTGCCGGTTTGCTTGGCCTGATGGCAGTCATGCTCACCAGCCTTAACGAACGCCGCCGCGAGCTGGCCATCCTGCGTGCCGTTGGCGCACGTCCACGGCATGTCTTCGGCTTGCTGCTGATGGAAAGCGGGCTGGTCGGCATTGCAGGTGCCCTTGCCGGCCTGCTGATATTTCATGCCGCCCTGCTTGGCCTGAAGCCCTGGCTGGCCAGTGAATTTGGCCTGTTCATGCCGTTGCGCATGCCCGGCGCCAGTGAAGGGCTTGTTCTTGTCGCCGTGATTTCTGCTGCGTTTGTCACCGGCCTGTTGCCGGCACTGCGCGCCTATCGCAACCTGTTGTCCGACGGCCTCTCGCCGCGCCTGTGAGTATTCCAATGATGACCCTGATGAGAAAAACGGGGATGTTGCTGCTGGTTCCGGCGTTATGCCTGTCCCAGCCACTGCATGCTGCCGAGAAGAAAAAGACCACACCTGCCGCCAGCACAAAAGGCGTCGTGACGCTGGGCTGGCCACAACTGGTGCCCGACAGCGAACGTGCCAAGCTGGTCAACCCCGGCAATGTGGATCACAGCAAGGGGCTGGAGCGGCCGCGCAGCAATCCGCTGACGAGCGATGATGTATTCAATGCCCTTGAGGGCAATCGCGAAGCGCCGGTGTATTTGCCGGTAAAGACATGGCACAACAAGCAGGTGAAAATTCCCGGCTACATCGTGCCGGTGGATTACAACGCAAAGGGAGCCATCACAAGCTTCTTTCTGGTCCCCTACTTTGGCGCCTGTACCCACGTACCGCCACCACCACCCAACCAGATCATCTTTGTGCGCTACCCGGTCGGTTTTGATGTGCAGGCACTGTACGAGCCATTCTGGGTTGTGGGCACACTCAAGGTTGAAACCATGCAAAGTGAAATTGCAGAGTCGCTTTACACAATGCAGGGCAACCGGATTGATGCCTATACAAGGCAGTAAGGGGAAACCGCTTCAGACCTTGTCTTCCTGGACAGTCGAAACGGTCTTTTCGGCAGGAAAGTCTCCAATACCGGCAGCATAACGCCAGCCATCGCGACCTGCGTTTTTTGCCTCATAGAGTGCATCGTCAGCGGCACAGATCAGCTCCTCCGGCTCCACCATGCCCTTGCCCGGCATGGTGACTGCCACGCCCACACTGATGCTGACTACATCACGCAGCAAACCAGGCGCCTGGGGAATACGGGCCTTCCTGAATGCCGCAAGCAAGCGCTCGGCATGCGCAACCGCAGACTCCCGGTCTGCGCCCGGATACAACAGCAGAAACTCTTCTCCTCCGTACCGGACAGCAAGATCCCCCGGTCGGCGCGCATGCTCCTCAATGATTTCCGCCACCTTGCGCAAGCAGTCATCACCTTTTACATGACCCAGCTTGTCATTCAGATGCTTGAAATGATCAATATCCACCATCAGCACAGCCATCAGTGACTCCGTGCGTGCCGCACGGCGCCACTCCTGCTGCATGACCTCGGCAAAATGCCGACGATTGGCCAGTCCGGTCAGTGAATCCTTGCGTGACAGCAAATCCAGCTGGCCGGCATAGGTTTCTGCTTTTTCTCTCGCCTTGTGCAAGAGTCTGGTCTGGATGAACAGATCACGGTCACGGCGTTCGGAGAAGTACGCGATAAACATGCCGAGCAGGCTACTGCCGGTATAGGTACGGTGAAGCAGATCCCAGTTCACCTCGCCATTCAGACTCAAGGCAAGCAGCACACCAAAGGCACCACCGGTCCAGCCTGCATAACATGCCTGCCTGAAGGTAAGCCCCACCACGCTGTAAATGATGACGACGGCATACATGATGGCAACCTGGGTAAGCTGTCCTGCCACCGAATCGCCGACAACCCCGGTCACTGCAACCGACAACGCCACTGCGGCGCAACTGCCCACGCCGGTATACACCGGAAACCAGTCATCCAGAAAACCGATTCGTGAAAAAACACCAGCCAGCAGAATGATGATGCCAACACCACCATAAAGCGCAAACCAGCGAGAGACATCCTGCTCCGGCATGAACATGTAGATGCCGGAACTGAGCAAGGCATAAAGAAGAAAAATGAAAAACGAGCTGTGGCGAAATGCTTCTACGGCACGCCTGCGATGATCCTTCTGATACGCTGCCTCCAGTGCCTCTGAAAAAGCCAGATGCCATGCAGACCGACGCACCGGCGTGTCATCACTCCACTCATGTTCCTTATGTGACATGCCCGCCCACCACAAACAGATCAGTCGTTATTCCATTTCGAAATAAATACAGCCACACCTTTGTAAACCATAGAACAAAATCCGGGTTCCGCCTGATTGTAGCCGTCCATCCATCACCCGGACACACCACTCATCCCTTGCAAGCCCCTGTTGCATTGCGTATGGTCATTGTCAGTTGGCAAAGGGGAATTGCCGTGACAGAAGAAAAACAAAAAGAGCGGTACGGGAAAATAGTCTGTACGCCGCATGCTGGCTGGTCCCAGGAGTTCTGGGAAAGGCTTGTGCCCATGAAGGACAGGATCGCCCATCACCCCCTGTTCGAGGAAATGGCATCAGGCGATTTGTCGTTGGCCAGGTTCCGGCACGCGCTTCTCAATTTTTATCCGCTGGTCGGCAATTTTCCGCACTACATGAGCCTGACGTTATCGAAAACCCATCACATCAGTGAACCTGGCGTGCTGGATACGCGTGACTGGCTGATCAACAACGTCATGATCGAACAGCGGCATCTTTACTGGTACCGTGACTGGGCAAAAGGTTTCGGCATCACCGACGAAGAACTGGACTCAGTGACACCACCACCCGTAATGGATGCCATCAATCATTATCTCTGGCACATGAACCAGAGAGGCACAATTGCCGAAGGGATTGCGGCCACCAACCTGGCCATCGAATGGGCAACGGGTGACTGGACGATTGCTGTCGTTAAAGGCATGCGTGCCTATGCTGACCGTGGCGAGGCAAGTATCGACAAGCGCTCCATGGCATGGCTGCGTGCGCATGCACACTATGACGATGCACACCCGCATGAGGCAATGGAACTGATCAAACGGCTGTGCGTGGATGACAAAAGCCGCAAGCTGGCGTTTTCTGCAGCCATAAGGGGAATGGAGTATTACCTGCTCGCACTGGATGACTGCTACGCCAGTGCGCCACCACTCAATCTGGATTTCATCAGGAGCAGCGAGAAGGTCACCGACTGACCTTCACGTGCCCCATCCTTTATATCTCGTCTATACCTCGTCTACGGCACAACAGCCGGCATGATGTGCTGACACCGGCTGTACAACGGCCTTCTCATCACCGTCTTTATTTGACGACTGCATCGGCTGCTCCCGCACCACCCTTGCCGCACCAACCATGGCGGCCAGTGCATCACGGGTTTCCGGCCAGCCCCGCGTTTTAAGGCCGCAATCCGGATTGACCCATAACCGGTGCGTCTGGATGCGTGAGGCTGCCACGCGCAACAGATGTACCATGGCATCCACCGTTGGAACACGCGGCGAATGAATGTCATAGACTCCGGGACCAATGGCATTCGGATAGTCGAACTGCTCAAACGCACGCAACAACTCCATCGCCGAACGTGCTGTTTCAATGGTAATGACATCGGCGTCCATCGCAGCGATATGCCCGATGCAATCGTTGAACTCCGAATAACACATGTGGGTGTGGATCTGCGTGGCATCTTTCACGCCAGAAGCCGATACACGAAAGGTACGTACCGCCCAGCGCCAGTAGTCCGCCTGATCACGCTTGCGCAAGGGCAAGCCCTCACGGAAAGCAGGTTCGTCAATCTGGATGATGCGTATGCCTGCCGCTTCCAGATCACACACTTCATCACGTACCGCCAGCGCCAGTTGCAGTGCAACGGTTTCACGCGGCACGTCATCACGCAGGAATGACCAGCACAGGATGGTGACAGGGCCCGTGAGCATTCCCTTCATGTAGTGTGACGTCAGCGACTGGGCATACTCCGACCATTTCACGGTCATTGGCTGCGGCCGGCTTACATCACCCACAATTACCGGTGGCTTGACGCAGCGGCTGCCATAGCTTTGCACCCAGCCATGTTGTGTGAATGCAAAACCTGCCAGCTGCTCGCCAAAATATTCCACCATGTCATTGCGTTCTGCTTCACCATGCACCAGCACATCCAGACCCAGCGCTTCCTGCTCGCGCACGGCATACGCTATTTCTGCCTTCATTGCCGCCTCATAGGCGCTCGCACTCAATGTGCCGGCTTTGAACAATGCCCTGGCCTGACGGATTTCTGCCGTTTGCGGAAATGAACCGATGGTTGTGGTTGGCAATGCAGGCAGCTGCAATGACTCTGCCTGTCTGGTCTCGCGTATTGCATACGGACTGGCACGCTCGGCATCACCTGCCTTCAGGGCTGCAACGCGGACCTGCACAGCTGTATTCTTCCAGTTGGCTGCATCCTTGCGTGAGGCCGATGCCAGATCGGCACCCCGGAGCGCAGCAATCACATGTGAATCATCCGGATGCTGCAGCGCGGCTTTCAGCACGGCTACTTCATCCAGCTTCTGCACGGCAAATGACAACCAGGAACGCAGTTCGGATGACAGCGCCTTTTCGCGAACCAGATCCACAGGGACATGCTGCAAGGAACAGCTGCTGCCAACCCAGAGCCGGTCACCCATTCTGGCTTTCGCCTCTTTGAGCAATGCCATTTTCTCGCGCAGGTTTGCCCGCCAGATATTGCGCCCGTCAATCACGCCCAGTGACAGCACCTTGTACTCGGGCAGGCGATCAACAACCTGCTGCCATTCGCCACCGGAGCGCGTGACATCAATATGCAGTCCGGCAACGGGCAGATGACAGGCCAGCCACAGATTGTCGGCCAGTGGGCCATAGTAGTTGGCGATCAGGATATTGATGTCGCGACGTTGCAGGCGGTTGTAGACAGACTCGAAGGCGGCCTGCCAGATCACCGGCAAATCCAGCGAGAGAATCGGCTCGTCTATCTGTACCCACTCCACGCCCAGTGCCGCCAGTTGCGTCAGGATGTCGGCATAGACAGGCAGCAATCCTGGCAGCAGGTCGAGTTTCTGGAACTCGTCACCCGCACACTTGCCCAGCCACAGATAGGTCAGCGGCCCTGTCAGCACAACCTTGGCCGTGTGCCCTTGCGCCTGAGCCTCCCTGACTTCATCAAACAGTCGCGTGCTGCCAATCCTGAACGACTGGTCTGCCGTCAGCTCCGGCACGAGATAGTGGTAATTGGTATCAAACCATTTGGTCATTTCCTGGGCGACGGTATCCGCTCCTGTCGGTGCCCTGCCCCGGGCCATGCGGAACTGGGTATCGAGATCAACCTCTCCGGTCACCGGACCAAAGCGCTCGGGCACCACGCCCAGCAAGGCCGAGGTCGCCAGTATCTGGTCGTAAAAGGCAAAGTCGCCGACCGTCACAACATCAAGGCCCGACTCTGCCTGCTGTGCCCAGTGCCGGGCACGCAGCTCTCGCCCCACCTGCTCAAGGTCGGCCTGACTGGTCTTGCCAGTCCAGTACGCTTCCAGAGCCATTTTCAGTTCGCGGTCCGCGCCAATACGCGGAAACCCCAGTACATGCGCCTTCATGATGCTGCTCCCTACTTGAATGGCGCTCAGTGTGAATCAGGCTTTACATGAATCAAAATCAATTATCTAATCCATAAATTGAATTCCCCTCATGAAGACATGACGCCATGATTGATATTCGCCATCTGCGCACACTTGCCGCCATCCGTGATACCGGCTCGCTGGCCGAGGCGGCCGAGCGCCTGCACCTTACCCAGTCGGCCCTGTCGCACCAGCTCAAGGGGCTGGAAGACGCGCTTGGCCTTAGCCTGTTTGCCCGCAAGACCTACCCGCCCCGCTTTACCCGGGCAGGCGAACGCTTGCTGGAGCTGGCCGATCTGACCCTGCCGGCCATCCGCGCGGCCGAGCGTGACATCGGCAAACTGAAAACCGGGCGTGCCGGGCGCATGGTGATGGCGATTGAATGCCACAGCTGTTTTGAATGGCTGATGCCGGCACTCAACCGCTATCGCGAAGACTGGCCTGAGGTAGAGCTGGATTTTGTGAGCGGGTTTCACGGCGATGCCCAGGAGGCGCTGACCCGCCGCGAGCTGGATCTGGTGGTGACCTCCAATCCGGACCTGCAGCGCAACGACCTGAAGTTTGTGCCACTCTTTGATTACGAGGCACTGCTGGTTGTGGCGCAGTCACACCCGCTTTCCGGACAGGACTTTGTAATGCCGCCAGCGCTGGCAACCGAAACACTGATTACCTATCCCGTGGATGAGGACCGGCTCGACATATTCACGCACTTCCTGCACCCGGCCGGTGTACGGCCCGCCCGCACCCGTACCAGTGAACTCACCCTCATGATGGTGCAACTGGTCGCCAGTGGCCGTGGTGTTTGCGCTCTGCCCTCATGGGCTGCGCAGGAGTACGTGCAGCGCGGCTGGGTAAAAACGCTCGCGCTGGGCCGTGAAGGCATCTGGCGCACACTGTACGCAGCCATTCGCGAGGAAGATGCCGAGCTGGCGTTTGTGCAGGATTTCCTGTTAACGGCACGCACCCTCAGCGAATCCACCCTGTCGGGAATCCGCCCCGCCAAGGCCTGATACTTCCCGGCGACAATATACCCTTCGCGCCTGGCTTTGCCGGCAATGCTGATTGCTGTCAGGCCGCCAGTCCTACCAGCAGAGCCCGCACCAGTTGGGTGGTTTCTTCCCGCTCACGTGCATCGAAGGTGAACACCGGCAGGCGCTCGCCTCGCGCACGCAACAGTTGCCGAATGCTGCCCATACTGAAGTCCGGGGCCTGGTCGGCATGGGTCAGTCCAATCACAATACCCACATCCGGCGTGATCTCGCGTAATGAGGTCAGCCACTCCGCACACTGCTCCGCACAATCGTCATCGGCTGCATTAAGTACCAGCACGACTCCGAACGCCCCCTCCAGCACGATGTGACGCATGAACGCAAAATGCTCTTGCCCCGGCAGGCCGTAGACAAAAAGCGGGGTCTCGTCCGCCAGCCACACGGTAGCGAAATCAAGGGCCACTGTCGTAGTGGTCTTGTCGCCCATAGGGCCGTCAAGCAGCGGCATCTCGGTGGACACCGGCTCGCTATCGGCAAGCGAGCGCAACGCGGTCGACTTGCCAGCGCCGACCGGGCCGGCAAGTACCAGTTTCACGGTGTCGAAGTCAGGTTCGGCATCCGCATTACGATCGGCAATCAGGGGCATGTGCGTGCTCCCGTTGTGAAAGCAAGAATACGGCGGGACATGGCAGTCTCCTTCTCAGGATGCAGTAGCAGTGGCAAAGCCGAAGCGCCGCATCAGCTTGGAAAGCAGGCCGGGGGCGACGCGCGGCACGTTCATCATGCCTGCGTCGTGCGGGCGGCCGGCGTCTAAACGATTGCCGGGTTCCGTGTCCGTCACTGGTGCGAGGGCACCGGAGGCCTGCAGCGACCACAACAGCGCCCGCACGGCATCCGGACCCAGCCCGCTGCGCGCAACCAGTTGCGCCGGCGTATGCGGTTTTTGCTGCAACATGCCGACAACACTCAGCCACGGTGCCGGTGCGGCGGCACTGCCGAGGTCGGGCCAGTCCTGCAGTTGCAACGCCCGTGCCGGTAACGACGGGAAGGCCGCATCAGCGGCAAGGGCACCGCTGACACAAAAGGCATCCAGTGCCATGCTGGTCGTGGCCAGTGCGCGCAGCGTGTCGACACTTTCATGGGCCGCCAGCGTGAAATCCCAGCCTGGTTGCGCCAGGCGATCGCGCGCTGCAAACAGCGTATCGCGGCTGGCCGCGCTCACACGCGAGGCCTCCCTCCGCAACAGCACCGCAAGACCGTCGATGCGGCCGACGATGTCGCCATGAGCCAGCGCGGGCACGGTAGCCAGCTGCACCAGGCCACTGCGGTCCAGAGTGCTGGCGCCAGCTTCAAAGGCAGCCGGCGCAGCCACGCCCTCGGCGGCAGCACCTTCGGTCTTGCGCGCCAGACACTTCGCCAGCACTTTGGCCAGGCTGGCCGCAGGCAAGGCACGCTCAGACTTGCAAATGTCGTCGGGGCCGGTAGTGCCGTTACCGGAGAGCGCAAGTACGGCGATGCCGCGGCGAGCGGCCAGCTCGATGGAGCGGGCGCCATACGTGTCCTCGGCGTCGGCCACCAGGGCATGACAGCGGGTGCCATCCCAGGACGAGACCTTCGCGTCAATATCGAAGGCCGCAATCAGCTGCGCCGCAAGTCGGATGCGGCTCTCGATCTGGCCGGACAAGCCGGCGATGCGAATATCAGTGCGCATGACTTCTCCTGTAACTAGGGGGAACTTGAACCGGATTCCCCCTGCGAACGCCTCCCGAAAAGGGACCCGCGACGCAGGGACGCCCTGTGTGTCACATCAAGCTGGGCTGGCCTTACGAAAAGTCGATAGTCTTCTCGAAGTTACGAAGTTCCAGGCGCGCCATGGCCAGGTTGGACTTGCTGCGGTCCAGCACCAGGTAAAGGAAGACGTTCTGGTTGGATTCGAGCGGGCGAATCAGGTGGTATTGCTTGGACAGCGTGATGAGGATGTCCTCAATAGCGTCGTTGAGGTTAAGGCCATTGGCCACGCGGCGCTTGGCACGCACCACTTCGGTGTTGCCGGCGGCGGCGACGTCGAGGTCGATGCCGGTGCCATTACCGGCCAGCAGCATGCCGCTGTCAGAGTCCACAAGGGCGGCGGCAATGAAGCCGTCGATGCTGCGCAGCGGTTCAAGATTGAATGAAGCCATGGGGTATCTCCTGTGAAGTAGTGGTTGGGCAAAACATGCCCATACCCTCCGGGGGTGTGGGCGAAAATGTTAAGGGCAGTTCAGCCAAGTAACCTGGCCAGGTTCGTGGCGGTATCGAGCGCGGCGCGCAGAACGGTAGCGAGGTTTTCGCTGTCGTCTGCACCGACCGAGAGGGCGAAGCGAAGACTGCGCGTGGGCACGCGCACGGTGACTACGGTGCCTTCGTCCATCGCCAGCGCGGTGTAACGGCAACGGCCACCGGCGACCTCCTTGGCATAGGACTCGCTGAGCCCGAGCAGGGAACTGGTGAGGGCGGAGATACGCTGCCGATCCGCAGCGCGGCTGGCGGTGGCGTGGGCATACGGCCGACCGTCGACCGAGGCCAGGTTCACGAAGAATACCGAGCGGTGCTTGACGAGCACTCGCTGCAATTCGGCCTCGCACGCGGCCTGCAGGTTGTCTGCATTCGACACCGCCGGGGAAACGGCAACATTCATAGGCTGATTACCTCAATATAGAGTGGCTCGCCAGGCGGATAACGACTGGCCCTTGCAACAGACCGACACGCATCCTGGCGGCGCCACCCTTGATCAGGGCTGATCAGACGAGATATCCATGTCTGGCGCGGCATTTCTTGTATAGGACAATACAGGGTGATTCAGGCGAAAATAGCTGCACATGTGTTGGACAAAAAATTAACCATGAAATAATTGTCCTATACGGTGATTCATTCCCTGCGGTGAAGGGAACACTCCCCCACGCCGGCTTTCGCGTCGGGATGACAACCATTTATCAGGAAGATAACTATCCGGCTTTTGTGCAATCCTTACCGTTGACAGCACACATGATCAGCAAGGCAACTCTGGCGGAAACTCGCCACGTGATGGCATGGCACGTCATGCAGACATCGCTGGCTGCTCACCGGAGCAAGAACACACATGACGCTGCAAATACCCGATGACCTGATGCACCCTTCCGTGTTTCCTCACCCGGCAGACAAGGTCGAGCTTATCGAGACGCACATTTCCTGGGTGCTGCTGGCTGGCGATCATGCCTACAAGATAAAAAAGCCCGTTAACTTCGGCTTTCTGGATTTCAGTACGCGGGAAAAACGGCGGGCAGCCTGTCTGGAAGAGTTGCGCATCAACCGGCGTACGGCCCCCATGCTGTACGAGGCGCTGGTTTGCATCAGTGACAATCCCGTCGAAATTCATGAGGACTCGCGTGATCCGCCAGCGGAATACGCCATCCGCATGCGACGCTTTGCGCAATCGGCATTGCTGTCTTCTGTGCTTAAGAATCATCCGGATGCCCTGTCGCTGATGGATGATCTGGCGTGTCATGTTGCCGGCTTTCATGCCACGGACGACATTGCCGGCATCGGCAGCGCCTATGGCACGCCAGACAGCGTGCTTGCGCCAGTACAGCAAAACATCACCCAGCTGCGGCAACAGATCAACGACCCGGTACTGCTCGGCATCATCGATTCCGTTGAACAATGGTCACAGACAGCCTTCGCCAGACTGAAGAGTGTGTTTGCAGAGCGGCAGACATCCGGTCATGTGCGCGAGTGTCATGGCGACATGCACCTTGGCAATATCGTTGTGCTGGATGGCAAACCGTTGCTGTTTGATGCGCTGGAGTTCAATGCATCCCTGCGCTGGATTGACCGGATGTCCGATGTCGCCTTTCTGGTGATGGACCTGCAGATGAATTCACGCCCCGATCTTGGCTGGCATTTCCTGAACAAGTGGCTGGAAAGCACCGGCGACTATCAGGGCCTCAGGCTGTTGCCCTGGTATCTCTGTTATCGCGCCATGGTGCGAGCCAAGGTCGCTGCGTTGCGACTGGCCCAGCTGGAGGGAGATGCCCGCCGGTCCGCACTCGCGCAGTGCCGCGCCTATCTGGAACTGGCCGAACGTTATACCCGGCCCCAGCCGCGTGCCCTGATCATCAACCATGGCCTCTCGGGATCGGGCAAGACAACGCACTCGCAGTATCTGGTGGACCACTGCGGCCTGATCCGCATCCGTGCCGACGTGGAACGCAAACGCCTGTTCGGTCTGCATGCCACGGAGTCGAGCCAGCGCATTGCCGGGGGCATTTACACCGAAGAGGCCAACCTGCGGACACAGACACATCTGGAGCAACTGGCACAAACCGTCCTGGAGGCAGGTTATCCCGTACTGGTTGATGCCACCTTCATCCGCCGGGAGCCTCGCGAACGCATGCGGGCACTGGCAACGGCCCTGCAAACCCCCTGGCTGGTGCTGGTCTTCGAGGTGGTGCCCGCCACCCTGCGTGAGCGTGCAGCCCGACGGGCGGCCTCCGGCCATGATGCCTCGGAGGCCACGGCCGACGTCGTGGCAAGCCAGATGGAGCACTACGAACCACTGGCAGAAAACGAGAAATCAGACACCCTCATCATCAACACAGACACCCCGCCGGACTGGTCTGGTTTGCTGCCGGTTTTTTGCGCACAAACCCGACTCAGATCAGTTTTTGGCTGAGGCCCGGTTTTCCACACTGGTTATCCGGCTTTTCACAACTGGTTTGTCACTGAATCTGCGCCCATGATGACACCATCCAATGTCAACAATAACCCAGGTGCCTGACATGAATGCCAAGACCCCGGATGAGCTGCTGCAAAACGCCAGCAAGAAGAAAAGCAGCAAGTGGAAAGACCCCAAGCGCTACAAGTGGCTGCTCAGCCCTGCCCTGCCCGTCGTCGGGATTGCCGCCATGTCCGCCTATGCCATTGCGCCCAAGAAGCTACGCGCCCTCGCCTGGACCGGTCCCGCGCTTGTGCACGGCATCATCCCCGCCCTTGACCGCCTGATCGGCGAAGACACCAGCAACCCGCCAGATGATGCCATCGCGGATCTCGAAAACGATCCGTACTACAACATCATCACCAAGGCCTTCATTCCTTCCCAGTACATCATGACGATGCTGGGTTGCTACCTGGCAACGCGCGACAACGTGCCCATGTCCGACCGTATCGGCCTGACTGTTTCGGTCGGCGCCCTGAACGGCATCGCCATCGTCACCGGCCACGAGCTTGGTCACAAGCACGAGCGCGACAACCGCATCGGCGCCATGCTGGCCCTGGCCCCGACGTTCTATACCCACTTTGCGGTGGAACATAACTTCGGCCACCACAAGCGCGTGTCCACACCGGAAGATCCCGCCTCCAGCCGCATGGGTGAATCGTTCTGGAAGTTCCTGCCGCGTACCGTGATCGGTGGCTTCAAGTCCGCCATCGAGATCGAGACCAAGCGTCTGGAGCGCAAGGGCAAGAGCTTCTGGTGCCTGGAAAACGAACTGCTGCAGGGCTGGGCCATCAGCGCCGGTTTCCTCGCCGCCAACGTACTGGTCAGCGGCCCGCGTGCCGTACCCTTCATGCTTGCCCAGGGTGCCTACGGCGCCAGCCTGCTTGAGGTGATCAACTACATCGAGCATTACGGCCTGCTGCGCGAAAAGGACGAGAACGGCAAGTACGAGCGCACCCAGCCCGAGCACAGCTGGAACAGCAACTACGTTGTCACCAACCTCGTGCTGTACCAGCTGCAGCGCCACTCCGATCACCACGCCTTCCCGTCGCGCAGCTTCCAGGCGCTGCGTGACTTCCCCGAAGCCCCCCAGCTGCCGGGTGGCTACGCCTCCATGCTGCTGCCCGCCTACATCCCGGGCTGGTGGACCAAGGTGATGGACGAGCGCGTCATCCGCCACTACAAGGGTGACCTCGACAAGATCAACTGGGACCCGGAGCGCAAGGACGAGCTGAAGGCACAGTACAAGGAACTGGCCGAGAAAATTGCCGCCGAGTTCAAGGACGGCACCCTTGATGCCATCACTGCCGATACCGCCGCCGACACCGTCAAGGCACCGGTACTGAAAGTGAAACCCAAGGCGCGCAGCCGCAAGAGCGCTGCCTGACCACGTACTGATGACTCAGGAAAAAACCCGCCATAACGGCGGGTTTTTTCTTTCTGCAAGGCAAAAAAAGGCCGGCAATAGATCACCGGCCTGCGCAACACAAAAAGGGCAACACTCCAGGGAAAAATATCAGAAGAACAACAGACGCAACTGCGACAACAACAAGACCCCGCCTACCACTGCCAGCAACCAGAACACCATGTGCCGGAAGCGTTCTTCATCAAGACCGTGGTGCAGGCGATTGCCCAGCAAGACACTCAGGATGACCACCGGCAAATACCCGGCAATCTCCGTCACATGTGCCGCAATTTTTCCCTGCCAGAGAAATGCAGAAAACAGCACCCCGTTCAGCAACAGCCAGACTGTAACCAGTGTGGCCCGGAAACGCGCTTTGTCCACTCCACTGCCGGCCATGGCATACACCAGCAGCGGGCCGCCGGACGCAAACAGGCCGTGCGTAATGCCGGCAGCCCCCGTCAGGCCTTGTGTAATGACCGGATCATGGGGCGTGCGCACGTGCCGGTGATGGATAGCCCAAAGTTCCCTGAGCGCAAACCAGATAATCAGCAAGGCAAAACCGGTCTTGAGCGCCGCACCCGGCAACAGGTCCCGCAGAAAAACACCGCACACCGTACCCGTCAGCATGGCCGGCATAATCCGGCGCAACAGCAATTGCCGGTCGATATGCCGGCGATGCTGCCAGGCCAGCCATGACGACGTCAGCACATTCAGCGTAACCAGCACGGGCAGCATGGATTCAATCGGCAGCAGCAACGCCCCCAGCGACAGGGCAATCACAATGCTGCCAAAGCCCGACATGGCCTCGATGGTCCAGGCTAGCAGGATGCACAGCCCCAGCCACAGCACTGCCGTCATGTGGGCAACTCGGCAGCAAAACGGCGGCGCATCAGGCGGTGATAGAGATCAGGCATCAGCCGGTACAAAAGGGCTGCAAACGCGCTGAATCGGTCCGGGAAAATGCGCTGCTTACCCTGCTCCAGTCCGCTGACAATCAGTTCTGCCATCCAGTCGGCACTGCGTACCTGACCACTTGTACTGCGCGCATGGCCGGCGGGACGTCCATCGCCACCCAGCGCATTCCGGTCAATCGGCGTATCCAGAAAGCTGGGGTAAACCATCAGCACCGAAACGCCGCGATCCTTTACCTCTGCCCGGAATGTTTCAAAAAACTGGTGCAGTGCACTTTTTGCCGCACAATACCCGGCGCGTCCGAGCACTGGCATCCAGCCCGCCATGGAGCTGATATTGATGATGCAGCCTTCTGCCGCCTCAACCTGCGGATACAGGGCCAGCGTCAAATCCACCACTGCCAGATAATCCACCTCCATCACCCGGCGTATCACGGCGGACTGTGTATGAATAGCCGGACTGCGATGCGTGATGCCGGCATTGTTCACCAGCACATCAATACCGGAAAACTCGACACGCATCTGCAGCGCAAAGGCAGCAACGGCATCCGCATCCGTAATGTCCAGCACCACGGCACGTACACGAGAGGCATTGGCCAGCTCTTTTTCACGCTGATGCAGCAGCGCCGCATTGCAATCCAGCAACACCACCGTGTCACCGCGTGCAAAGAAAATGCGTGCCATGGCCCAGCCAAGGCCGCTGGCTGCACCAGTGATGACGACCACACTCATCCCGGCGTCCTCATATCATCACTTTCATCGAATGCCGGGCAAAAAAACGGAAGGTATCTTCCGATGTCTTTGAGGGCTGGTAGCCAAATTCTTCCTTCAACCGGCGATTGGACAATACCGGGCGGTAACGCAGGAAGTTGACCTGCTCCGGACCATAGTTCGTGAGATGCAGGGCATTGCCAATGGCCAGCGCCGTCTTGATCAGGGCCGCCGGCACATGCAGGACCGGCTTGCCAAGAATCCTGCCGATATCGTCCATGCTCAGCGCACCATCACCCGCCATGTTGTAGATGCCGGTTGTACTGCGCTCAATGCCGTATTCGATGGCATTGATCACATCCTGATCCCAGATAAAAACAAACGGCGATGCCGAGCCGGCAACCGCCAGCAAACGCTTCTTGCGAAAAAGATTGGTAATCAGGTTATTGGTATTGGCGCCGAGAATGGTGCCGGGACGAAAGATCAGCTGGGACAAACCGGGATGCTGCTGCCGGTACGACGCCAGCATCTCCTCGATCACCCGCTTGTGATCCGAATACGAAAACTCGGGATTTCCGCGCAGGGCATCGGACTCGTCAATCCACTCGGGGTTATCCGGATAATAGCCATAGGCCGCCCCGCTGCTGGTATACGTGAGGTGCTGCACGCCGGCACTGATACACGCATCCAGAACATTGCGTGTACCGTTCACATCAATGTCGTAATCACGCTGACGGTCCGGCCCGGGCTGCAGGACCGATGCCAGGTGCACCACATGCGTAATGGCATTGCTGCGCATGTGTCCGGCCAGTGCCGGGTCACGCACATCCATGACCGTGACAGGAAAACCGCCCTGCCCGGCGCGGATGTCCACGCCGGATACATCATGCACATGTGACAGGCGTTCGCCGAGCTGGCTGCCGACATAACCGGCCGCACCCGTGATCAGGATTCGCTTTTGCATGTCAGACCTCCTGCCGCTGCAGTGACTTCGTCACGAGGCGGATGATGTGCCCACCACTGGGCCAGAATGGTGCCACTGACCAGATGCCAGACACCCCAGAAGGCAGCGATTACCATCATGCCGCCCGCATTGGGATAAAAGGTGAAAAGAATGGCCAGTGCCAGGCCGGAATTCTGGATACCCACTTCAATGGTGACTGCACGGCTGTCTGCATCCGACAGTTTCATGGCGCGGGCCGCAAAATAACCGGAACACAAGGCAATCAGGTTCTGCATGATGACCAGACCTGCAAACAGGTGCATGTACCTGGTGAAAAGATCAAAGTTTTTGGTAAAGGCAATCCCGACAAACACCAGAAAGATGACCAGCGAGATCGGACGAAGGGGCTTTTCCAGCCGCTCGGCCAGAACCGGCCACTGCCGGCCAAAGAGCATGCCCGCAATCAACGGAAGCACCAGCACCAGAAGCACCAGACCAAGAATCTGGCCGGCATCCACATTGATCGAATGCATCAGGGGATGGGTATACGGATTAAGCGAACCATACAGCCAGAAGTTGAAGGGCGTCATGACCAGTGCCGCCAGCGAACAAATGGAAGTCATGCTGACCGACAAGGCCACATTGCCCCTTGCCACAAACGTCATCAGATTGGAAAAGCTGCCACTCGGACAGGCTGCAACCAGGATCATGCCAAGCGCCAGCTCGGGATCAATCCTGAACGCCCAGGTAACCAGACAGCTTAATGCCGGCAAGACCATGAACTGGGCAACAAGACCGACCAGTGTGGCCTTTGGCGCCTTTGCCACACGGGTAAAGTCTTCCAGCTTGAGCGTCAATGACACCCCGAACATCATCAGGGCCATGATGATGTTGAGAGCCAGCACACTCTCACTGTCAAAATCGATACGGACATTGCTCAGCATGATTTTTTCTTCTTGTTGAGTGGAGTCAGTTGCCTGTCTTAAACGAGATCGGCTTTAAGTTCGCCAATGTGCTTTTTCAGCGCATCGCGGTATTCGTCCTTGTTCACGTAATACGCCATGCGATCCAGCTTCAGATACTGGTAGCCGCCATTCTTTTCCTGCGAATAATGCATGGCCTTGTGCTGCTTGAGGTTCTTTGCCGACGTCTTGCCTGCCTGCAGCTGGCGAAGGTAAAGCGCCACCATCTCGGCCTGCTCATCACGGCCCTGCCAGCCCAGCCCGGTTGCCTCCACCATTCCCATCATGAACAGCGAGTCTGACTTCGGGTGCATGCAGTTAAGGTATAGCTGGGGAGCAGCCCCATTCCAGTTAAGCAGTTCACTGTCAATAAAGGGATAGTGCAGCTTGTAGCCAGTGGCCATCAGTACCATGTCGTACTCGGCAGAGCGGCCATCCTTGAACGTGATCGTCAGGCCGTCGGCCTTTGCAATATCGCCACGCGCATGAATGTCGCCATGCCCCAGGTGATACAGCACCAGTGAATTCACCACCGGATGGGATTCGTAAAGCTTGTAGTCCGGATCGGGCAGTCCGTAGTCGCTGGGCTTGCCCATGAAGGCACGGATCATGAAGCCATCAAGCAGTTGCTTGACCGGTCGTGGCAGTTTCAGCTTGCCCAGGGTGTCGGCCGGTTTGCCAAAGACAAACTTGGGCACAAAGTAATACCCGCGACGCACGCTGATATCCACGCTGTTGGCATGATGCACGGCATCCACGGCAATATCGCAGGCACTGTTGCCACAACCCACCACCAGTACACGCTTGCCCCGGAACTGGTCTGGCCGCTTGTACTGGGCCGCATGAATCAACTCACCGTCATACCCGGGCAGGTCTGGCATCTGCGGATGATGCAGCGTGCCATTGGCGATGAGTACGCCGGCAAAATCACGGCGCGTTTCCACACCATCGCATTCCGTCACCACCGACCACTTGTCACCGACAGGCTCTGCCCGCAGGACTTTGGTCCTGAACTCGTAATTCTGGTACAGGCCAAAATTGGTGGCATAGTCCCTGAAATACTGGCGCAGCTCACGCTGATGCGGATACGTCGCCACATCATCCTTCATCGGAAAATCCGTGAACTCTGTCGTGCGTTTTGACGAAATCAGGTGGGCCGTCTCGTAAACGGTGGAATGCGGATTATCAATATCCCACAATCCACCAACATCACTGTGCTGCTCCAGACCAATGAAGGGAATGCCGTTTTTTTTCAGCTGGCGTGCGGTGCAAAGCCCCATGGGGCCGGCGCCGATTACTGCATAGGGAAGCGTCATGGTGTTCCTGTTCTCCTGATTGCCTCGACAGGTGGTGCCTCGACAGGCCAGACCTGCACGTTAGCCCGGCAGGTTGGACCTGCAAGTTGATCCAGCTGGTTGCCCTCCGGCTCGATTCCCGTTCACTATACTTAGCACCAAAACAGGACTCCCGTACCGTACGGGACAGGCTTGTGGTTAAAACAGGACAGCACAACAGGACTCATGGCACAGCTTTCCCCCAGCGTTTCCCTTCATTTTCTCCGGTCCATGCTGGCGGCCTGCCCGCGGCTTGGCATAAGCCTGCCCGCCACTGCCACCGCCTGGATGCAGCAGCATCCCGACGCCACACGTGTGCCCATGGAGGTGCAGGACCGTATCTGGGACGAATTTTGTGCCGCCAGTGATGATCCCCTGATCGGACTTCATCTGGGACAGGACACCCAACCTGGCAATCTCGACATCGTCGGGCTGCTGCTGATGAGCTGCAGTAACCTGGAGGAAGCACTGGAGATGCTGGTCGACTACCAGCAGATCATCGGAGACGGTGGCGAGTTTTTTCTTGAGCGCGGCAACCCGGTCTGGCACCTGCGCTATGAACCGCATTTCCACTGCCGCACGCGGGAGCGGGTGGAGGCCGTATTTGCAATGCTGCTGCAACTGGGTCGCTGGACCAGCGGTGGTGCCTTCGTGCCGCACTGTGTGCACTTCCAGCACCGTGCGGCCACTGATCTGGCAGCGTACGAGCAACTGCTCGGTTGCACCGCAGACTTTGAAGCACGGAATAACGAAATCTGCTTTACGTCAGAACAGGCCGCCCTGCCCCTTATCCAGAGCAATCCGGCCGTCACCCGTCATCTGCGACTGCTGGCAGACCAGATGCTGTCCAGTCTGGACAGCCGTACGCTGACCAGTCAGGTGCAGGGGCTCCTGCAAAAAAATCCCGCGGCCAACAAGGATGACATCGCCGAGCAACTGCACATGAGCGGCCGCCACCTCAATCGCCTGCTGGCAGATGACGGTACCTCGTTCAAGCTGTTGCAGGACACAACACGGCGGCAACTTGCCGAAAAAGCACTGCAGCAGCAGGACAGCCGGATGGCCGACATTGCCGAACAGCTGGGCTTCTCGGACGAAAGCGCTTTTGCCAAGGCATTCCGGCGCTGGACCGGTCAATCCCCCAGTCAGTTCCGCAACGAAATCTGATAACCGTAATCTGATAAACGCAAGCGGATGAACGAAAGCTGACACCAGACACGCTTACCCGCAGACACTGCTCCAGCGTGGTTCTGCCGGTTGCGGAGCCACATGATCGCGACCCCGCGCCAGCATTCTGGCGGCCCTGATTGAGTTAAGCGTGATTTGTGATTCGTGAGAAAAAAGCAGCAGCATGTCCAGGGTATCGGACAGCAGCCCTTTCACTATGGCTGCCTGCTCATCCGCCTCATGAAAATGCTGCCTGAACTCACCCAGGATATCCCGTATCAGGTGTCTTGCCCGCCGATGCTGACCATCCTTTATCAGCTCTTCCACTTCATGAAAACTTTGCAAACTGATCATGTGCCATACCTTTTCAGTGACTGCGGCAGGATCATGAAAGCATGCGGGGATTTCATTCACGTGAACACACGCCAATAAATCCATGACGTATTCATTACAGTGGCAACACCACTCATCAGGAAGCAGCTTGCAGCACCAGCCATACATCCATAAAAAAACCCCGCAATCTGCGGGGTTTTTTACCTCAACAACCAGAGCCGTGGATCAGGCCTTGGCGCGGCACTTGAACTCGCCAGTGCGGGTGTCGATTTCAATCTTTTCACCGATTTCGATGAAGGCTGCAACCGGCAGCTCAAGTCCATTGTTCAGACGAGCTGTCTTCATGACCTTGCCGGAAGTGTCGCCCTTGGCAGCTGGTTCGGTGTAAGCCACTTCACGCACAACCACGGTTGGCAGTTCAACAGAGATGGCCTTGCCTTCGTACAGGACCACATCACAGACTTCCGGCATGCCGTCTTCGAGGTAGTTCAGGGCATCGCCCAGATTTTCCTTCTCGACTTCGTACTGGTTGAACTCTTCGTCCATGAAAATGTACATCGGATCGGCGAAGTAGGAGAAGGTAGCCTTCTTCTGCTCAAGCACCACCTGATCAAACTTGTCATCCGCCTTGTAAACGGACTCCTGCGCCTGTGCGGTCAGCAGGTTTTTCATCTTCATTTTGACGACGGCAGAGTTACGGCCGGATTTGTTGTATTCGGCCTTGAGTACGATCATGGGATTGCCGTTGACCATGATTACGTTGCCGGCGCGGATTTCCTGAGCGGTTTTCATGCGTTGCCTGTTCCGATATGGGGAGTTCTGAGGGCGGCTATTCTACCTGACTGGCGTAAAAACGCATCACGCTCGTGACAAGGTCGGTCTGAGTGGCCAAATAATCGCTCCAGGCCCGTGCCGGCCGGGCAAATCCGGGCCTGACTGCCTCTATGCCGGCCCAGAAAGACGGCATGGCCTCACCCCTGTTCCAGGCCCGCATGGCCTCTGCCCACGGTGCCGGCATGCCGACACCTGGCACTACCAACCCAATGAAAGCATCCAGTTTGGCCCAGTGGGCGCCATCTTCCTGCGGGTAAATGTGCCAGAGCAATGGGCGGCCCGCCCACTGGGCACGCACAAAGGAGTCCTCCCCGCGCACCACATTGACGTCACAGGCCCAGAGCAGAAGGTCATAGTCGTCATGCGAAAGGAACGGCAAGACCGCTACCGTGACCTGTCCCCGCTGTATCCGGTCGCCCGGGCCTGGTGCCTCGACACCTGCCCAGCGCGCCACCTCGGCCAGTGCCCTCCCCGCCGGGACCAGCACCAGGGCTGGCCCGGAGGCCTCTGCAAGCCCCTGCAGCCACCCTGCAATGGCAGGGGTCTCGTAGGCAAACAGGGAGGCACGTGACCCGAACGACAAGGCATCCGGTACGCCGATCCGGGACCAGAACGAAGTCTGCAGCGCAACATCGGCCTGAAACCGGTCCCGCCGCGTGAGCAGGTCGGCCTCACGCAACAGGCCACCCGTCTTCGGGGTAAAGCCGGGAAACCAGAAATACTGGGTCAGACCCGTCAGGGGATGGGTCGATGGCAGGCCATGACAGCCCTCCACCCAGTCCTCGGCACTCAGGTACTCAAGATTGAGCCAGACCGGCTGCCGTGGCATTGCGGCCATGGCCTGCATGTACCAGTGCGGCAAGGGACAGCCAAACCCCTCAATCACCAGATCGCCCGGTCTCGTCGCTGCCGATCCGCTGTGCCACCAGCGCACACGGATACCCTCCAGCAATTGCTCGTCCCTGACAGGATCAAGCATGGGCGCCATACAGGCAAAACTGTGCAGGTCATCCACCCACAGCGTGATGTCGACCGCATGCTCATGATGCAACTGCCGCGCAAAACGCCAGCACACGCCAAGGTCACCGAAGTTATCGATGACCTTGCAGAAAATGTCGGCACGCATTGTCACAGGAGAGCCTTCACACAAAAACCATCACAGGAGAGCCATTACGAAAGAGTCATCACGGGAAATGAATCACAGCAGTACAGGCGTAAGCAAAAGCACAATCGCGCCCAGGCAGATGGCCAGCAGCAACGGCAACATTACCCGTGTCAGCAGCACCCGGCCGCCCAGTGACACGGCAAGCCCACCCTTCACGATGGTGTTCACTGCTGCCGCCAGGGCAATGGCATTGGCCGCCACAATGTCACTCAGACCGTTACGGGCCAGATTGGCAACCGACAGCGTAATGGCATCCACATCGTTGATACCGGACACCGCAGCCAGTATGTAGATACCGGCATCACCCAGCCACTCGCGGGCAGCGGCTGCGGCCAGCATGATCAGGGCCAGCAGGCCACCAAACTGCAGTGCTGTACGCAACTGCAGCGGGTTGGCCGACGCTTCCGGCAGCACCACCTCACTGGACTCGCGTTGACGAGCCCAGTGCCATGCAGCGGCGGCATAAGTGATAGCCGCCATGACCAGCACCGCCGGCACCAGATCCGGCAACAGTGCCGGATGCACGGCACTGACTTCCACCAGCACACGCAGGAACATGGTGCCACACGCCACCAGAATGCCTGCGGCCAGCAAATCGGCCAGCCGCGACTCGGTACGGGCAAGGCGGGAAAACGTCATGGTCAATGCAGTCGACGACACCAGTCCGGCCAGCAGGCCCGTCAGCATCAGACCACGCCGGGCACCGGCCAGACGCACAGCAAAATAGCCGGCAAACGACATGGAGGCGATCAGCACCACCATCCACCAGATACGGTGAGGATTAAGCGCCTGCCAGGGACCGTAGCCATGATCCGGCAAGATCGGCAGCGCCACGACAGAAATCAGCAACAGCCACAGGCCCGCTTCCACTTCCTTGGGCGTCAGGGCATTGATACCGGTACGAAAAAAACCACGCAGGTTGAGCACACCGGCAGTGATCACCGCACCGGCCGCAGCAACCCCCGCCATACCCGGTCGTGTGGCCAGTCCACCCAGCAGAAACGTGATCAGAGCGGAAATAAGCGGCGTGATATCCAGATCCTGGTCACGCTGGGTTTCCAGATAATGCGCACTCACCAGCAGGGCCGCCAGCACCAGCAGGGCCACAGCAAACAGCACACCACCCAAGGCCGCCGCCAGTTCGGCGCACACGCCCCCCATCAGGCCGATCAGCACAAAGGCGCGCACCCCCAGGATGTGGGAATCCGCCGGAATGTCGCGAATGGCGAAACCGCGCTCAAGACCGATGATCAGTCCCACGGCCAGTGCCAGTGCAAGTGACGCAAATACTTCCATCATCCTCTCCAGCAATAGCGGACCGGCAAAAGGGTTACTCCGGCTTTTTCATGGCATCACGCGCCAGTGACGCCTGCCCGCCGTTGCCAGTATCACCCTTCATTGCCTGACTGTCTGCCTGACTGCCTGTCTGGTTATCCGTCTGGCTGTCACACTTCGCGGGATTGCCACCGCACACCGGACAATCGCCGTCACGCAAACCCAGTTTGTTAAGGCCGCCGCAAGAACCCTTGATCGGTTCACGGCCAGCCATGACTCCCACCGCCATCAGGATGATCACCAGCAAGATGGCCACCAGCGAGATCAGGAACGTTGTCAGCATCAGTGTCTTCCGGTTATTCAGGCAACCAGGCCTTCATGGCCTGAGTGTAGCGAACGCGAGTCCCTTCGTCCGTGTGCTCGATATAGTACACGGCCAGCTTTTCACGCTCAGCCAGCACCAGACCACGGTCCGGGCCCAGCACATTGAAGGCCGTGGCCAGCGCATCGGCACGCGTGTTGTTGCCGTCTGGTGCAATCACGCTCACTGACACCCCGTGATGCGTGATGGGAGCGCCCGTGGCCGGGTCTATCGTGTGCGAGTAACGCTTGCCGTCAATTTCGTGATAATTTCGGTAAGAGCCAGAGCTGGAAATGGCCTGCTGCTTGAGCGCCAGAATTTGCCGTGGCCTGCCGCTGCCATCGGGCTCCTCAATGGCAATCACCCAGTGCGAACCATCCGGCTTGTTGCCGCTCACACGGGTACACCCGGCCACACTCACCATGTAATCCGTGATGCCGCGTGACTGCAGATAGGCGGTCAG
>JBASJP010000184.1:0-5254 GCA_049655345.1 Moraxellaceae bacterium | reverse complement strand
CCGGTGCATCCGGCCACGGCCGTCCTTGCGGCCATCTCCCCACACAACGCGCTAACAAGGCCCGGCTTGACTGTCGCCCCGCCCCCGGTAGACTTGCCTGCAAACCCCCTGTCACTGCGATTCAGTTCGCTGCTGGCTTGGGTGACAAGACCGGCGCAAGCCGGTTTTGTCGTTTTGGGGATCCGGAAGCCGTGCTCCCCTTCCCGGGGAGAGGGCTGGGCTGTCACCGCTTGCAAAATATCCCATGAATAATATATTTATGGGATATTCAGCAAAATATCCCATAAGCACATAAATCATGGGATAGCCCAGGAGCTGCGATGGCACGCCCCTTGATCACCCGCTTCAGCCCCGCCCTGACCACCCTGCACAGCTCGCTGGCGGGCCTGGTCGAGGGCGACATGCCGGTCATCCCCGGCACCCCCGGCACGGTCTCCACCCGCCGCAACCAGGCGCAGGACGAGTTCTTTGTCCACCGCTACTCCGACGGGGCCAACAAGCCCGTCGAACGCTACATCGGCCTGGTCACGGACAGCGACGCCGTGGCACGCGCCCGTCAGCTCAGCCTGGACATCGAGGAGATCAACGCGGCGCTCGCCGACGTGCGCCTTCTCGTCCGCGCGGGCTACCAGGCGGCCGACAAGCCCTCCTACGTCACCCTCGCCACCCTGCATCTTCATGACCTGTTCCGGCTGGGCGCCACCCTGATCGGCTCACACGCGTTTGGCGTACTGACCAACCAGTTGGGCATTCGCGCGGAGGGCTATAAAACCGAAGACATCGACGTGGCGCGTCGTGAAGAACTGGCTCTCGCCAATCCCGTCGACTTTCTGGAAATCCTGAAGGGCACCGGAATCGATTTTGTAGAGGTGCCCCGACTGAAGGTGAACGAGCCTTCAACCAGCTTCAAAGAAGCGGGAAAATCCAGATTCATCGTGGATCTGCTGGCACCCAGCGGCAACGACCGCATCGGACTCATTCCGGTACCGGAGCTGAATGCCCACGCCTCCACCTTGCCTTACCTAGCCTATTTGCTCGGGCGCACCCAAGTAGGCTTGTTGCTGGGCACGCAGGGGATTTGTCCTGTGCGCGTGCCCGTGCCGGAGCGCTTTGCCATTCACAAGCTCATTGTTTCGCAATTACGCGAGAAACGAGACGCCAAAGTCGAAAAGGATATTTATCAGGCAAGCGTATTGCTCGCCGGGCTGGCAGACATTTTCCCTGGCGCAATCGATGAGGCGGTGATGGAAACGCCCATCTCGGCCATCTCAAAGCTGAAAAGAGGCCTGGCCATGGCACAAAAGACCTGGCTGGAGCCGTATCGGGATGCTCTTGAAGAAGTGACATCGGCCATAAATCGCCTGGAAGAGTCGAAGTAGCTCGCCGCTTTTTGCGAGAAAAGTCAGGCCTACGCGGCCGTGTACGAGATTGACCTGAACGACATCAAGGAACCGATCCTGTGCTGCCCGAACGATCCGGACGATGCCAAGCCCCTCTCGCAGAAGGCGACAATCTGGTCGGTGAGTGACTTGATCTGGGACATGGGGCTTCCAATGGTATGTCGCCAGCGAAGGGGCTGTTATGGCGGTGCTCCTTCACCGGCGCTTTCTGTTTTAGTGTGTTCATGGCCCAAGAGTCACAATCCCCCAACTGTACCAGTCTTGGGGGGGAGGTAAAGCCCATATCCGCATGACCAAGTTTCACTTTGTTTTGTCAGGTTAGCCGACCGGCCCATTCATGCCGTGCAAAATCAGCAATCATTCAGGCCTGCTTGGTGACTCCGCCGATAAACTTGACCTGCCAAAATCAGTATTTGATCCAAGCTGATTACCTGATATGTCGCTTTGCAAAAAATGGGGAAGAACTATTTTATTCCGGCAAATGGGGTGCACGGCGCATGAGGCGCTTGCAAAATCCACGTAAGATACCCCTCATTCGTACATCAATGATCGCTCGTCACAATGAGCCTTCTCCATTTCCGAGGCTACTGTGTCTGACCTGATCAACTCACTGGCGCGCGCCCTGACTGCACGCGCTGATCTGCTTGCCTCCCTCTTGGCATCTGACACCAACTGCTATCGTCTCTTTCATGGCACAGTGGAAGGCATGCCGGGGCTGACAGTGGACAGGTACGGCGACGTGTTGCTGGTGCAAAGCTTTCATGACCCGCTGGAAGCGGTAGCCCTGGAAGCAATCGTGGACTGGTATGGCCGTGAACATCCGCTGTTTGCGCGCTGTGTGTATAACGATCGCAGTGCGGCTAATTCGCGTATTGCCAATATGCTGACGGCGGAAGCACAGCAGGCTGCAGAGTCGCAGATCGCCATCCGTGAATTGGGGGTGCGTTATGCCTTCCGGGCACGGCATCGCGGGCAGGACCCGTGGCTGTTTCTGGATCTGCGCGCGGCGCGGCGAAAGGTACAGGCATTGGCCGCGGGCAAGTCGGTGCTGAATCTGTTTTCTTATACCTGCGGTGTGGGGGTGGCGGCCGCGGTGGCGGGTGCCCGGCGCGTGCTGAATGTGGATTTTGCTGCATCGAGTCTGGCCGTGGGGCGCGAGAATGCCTCACTTAATGCCGTGAGTGATCGCCTTGAGTTTCTGGAGAGTGATTACTTTCCGGCGGCGCGTCAGCTGGCCGGACTAGAGGTACCGAAGGGACGTCGTGGCCAAAACCAGCCCCCCTTCTCGCGAGTGAGTGCGGAGGCATTTGATCTGGTGTTCCTGGACCCGCCGCGTTATGCAAAGAGTGCATTTGGCGTGGTCGATCTTGTCAACGATTATGGTGCCGTGTTCAAGCCGGCCCTGCTGGCTACGCGAGAAGGGGGCACGCTAATCGCCTGCAACAATGTAGCGAGCGTGGACAGTGATACCTGGGTGACAAGCCTGCAGGGGGCTGTGCGACGCAATGGCCGCACCTTGCACGATCTGGAACTCATCACCCCGGATAACGACTTTCCCTCCCCCGATGGGCGCGCACCGCTAAAAGTGGCGGTATTGCGTGTATAGAGCTACTCCGTCTGAATGCCGATGATGTGCCAGGGCGCATCACCCTTCCAGCCCTCGCTCTCATCGGGTGCGCGGCTTTCCCGTTAAGAAGGCGCTGCATCACGGATACAGCAACTCCCCCACGCCCATCTTGATCACATGGCCACCAATGCGGCAGCGCACTTCCTTGCCCGGGCGCTTGTCAAACTCGGCGTGCAGGATGCTTTTACGCGTGGTCTCGCTGCCGCGATCCATGCAAAAGGTGTGGGTGCCCGGGGCGGTGTCGGCCTGTTCGGCAAGGTAGGCAATAAACTCCGGCATGACGCCGCCAATGGGCGGGAATACATCGCGACCCAGATCAAGGTTCAGCAGGCGGCCATAAAACTGGGATTGTCCGGTAATGCTGCCAGGCGCAAACAGGAACAGCTGCGAGGTATACACATGGCCCGCCAGCTCGGCCCAGCGCTCCGGGTTGAGGCTGGCGGCCAGCACATGCTCGGGACGGGTAAAGGGAATGATCAGTACAGGGCGATCAACACTGATCACCATGGGCTTGTACTTGCTGAAGGAAATATGGCGCTCGTCGGTGTTAAGCGCTGCCGCCAGCTTGGGGATTTCCGGGGTGTAGCGGTCAATGCTGGGCATTAGCGTGCGTGAAAACTGGATGGCGCCGGGGCCGTCACTGGTGTTGTCGATAAAGCTTTCGATGGCCTGCTTTTGCTGCGTCATGGTGAAGGTGCTGTAGTCGCCCTGATCTTTCACCAGGCCTTTTTCATAAGCCATGTAAGACGCCGCCAGAATGGTATGCGCGCCAAACAGGCAGGGGCCCTTGCTGTTGAAGACGCTGGCTGGCTCGGCCTTGGCGGCGGTGTCGATAAACACGGTTTCGGCTTGCTGGAATTCGCTGGCAATGGCCTGCTTGTGTGCATCGGACAGCGTCTGGCCGTTGAGCAACACCACCGGAATCTGGGTGCCCTGGAACGGTGAGTCGGCAAAAACATCAAGCAGTGAGTATGCAAGCGCCATGATCTTCGTCCTTTTTTATTGGTGTTGGTCCGGTGGCAACCGCGCCCTTCCTCCTCTGACTGTACCAGTCTTGTACGGGACGTAAACCCTGAAAGTCAGGAGAGGCCGGGGAATCCCCCAACTCAAGCTCCACTGTCGCCAGGAGCCCCCTCAAAAAAAGGGATCGTTGTCGGCTACACCTGTGCTGTCTGGCCCAGCAGTATCTCCGTTACACGGTGGGCTGCATCCACTGACAAGCCCCGCCAATGCATGGCCTTTTTATCCGGCACTAATGCAGTACCTCCGTTTATATTTAATGCATGAGGGCGGTACACTATGCATTCCAGCCAGGCTTATCTTGCCTGGATACCCGGAACCATCCATCAATAACGCCGGGGTCAACCACCACATGAGCCTCGTGCCGAGCCAACCCAGAGCATGAACATCGACCCCGCCGAACACAGCAGCACCGATAACTACAAACTGCTCACCAATATCGTGGTGCCACGACCGGTGGCATGGGTGACCTCGGTGAATGCTGACGGCGTGGTCAATCTGGCACCGTTCAGCTTTTTCAATGCAGTTGGCAGTGACCCGTTGATCGTGATGATCAGCGTGGCCCACCATGATGATGGCACGCTAAAGGATACTGGCCGCAACATTCTGGACAATGGCGAATTTGTGGTGAACATGGTTACCGCCGAGCTGCTGGCAGCTATGAATGTATCGGCAGCGGACTTTCCTGCCGGTGAGAGTGAACTGCATGCCAGTGGCCTTCACGAATCACCGTCAGTGCACGTAAAGGTACCGCGAGTGGCGGAGTCTCTCGCCAGCATGGAGTGTCGCCTGCACAGCACGCAGGACTTTGGCAATTACACGCTGATTTTTGGCGAAGTTGTCATGTTTCATGTGGCCGATCATCTGGTTGGTGACAAGCTGCGCATTCACGGCTTTAACCCGGTGGGTCGCATGGGCGCGCCGGCGTATTACTGCCGGACCGATGACCGCTTTGAAGTACCCCGCACGACATATGCAAACAGGAAAAACGAGCAGGACTGACGGCACACCAAAAAAATAGCCCCGAAAATCGGGGCTATTTTATTGGCTTCCTACCGGCTTCATACTGATATCGAGAGAGCGATTACTCGGACTGGATTCCGGTGATGAACCAGGGGGCATCATCTTTGGAGTAATCACGCTCCAGATGCCAGATATCCACAAAGTCTTCCTCCACACCTTCCACCGTATCGCGGTAGCGACCGAC
>JBASJP010000183.1:0-2904 GCA_049655345.1 Moraxellaceae bacterium | reverse complement strand
GTTTGTCACTGTCGGGGCGGTGCAGGGCGTATTGCCCCCACAGCAGATACTGGGTGTTTGTCAGCAGCAGCATGATGACGGGAATCATGCCCTTGTCGGTGTCGCTCCACTCCAGTACGGATGCAATGCGTTGTCGCCACGTATTCATTGTTAACCTTGTCCCTGCGTGGTGGCCGGATTGTATGGTCCAGGTGCCGGCCTTATCCCTGATGGCCCATGTTTAACCTATCCCTTGTCGGCTGGCCAGACCAGCGAGGGGCTTCGTGCTGCCGGCGGTCACTGGCGGTTGGCGGATCGCTGTTCTGGCGTCTGGCACTGCAGTATTCGTCTGGATGCGGTATTGTTGTGACCCGTCAGTTTTGAGTGGAGCAGTCATGACCGAGCTTGTCACCATCAGTGTTGTCGACCATGTGGCCGATATCCGACTCAATCGCCCCGAGAAAATGAATGCCCTCAGCATTCCGATGTTTGACGCGATCAATGCTGCTGCCGAACAAGTCATGTCGGACCGCTCCATCCGGGCGGTGGTCCTGTCTGGCGAAGGCCGTGCCTTCTGTGCGGGCCTGGATCTGTCCAATTTCACCAATCCCGACACCTTTGGTGGCGGTGATGCCTTTGGCAATGGCCGTGGCGGCTACTGGCCGAACTTCTACCAGAAGCCGGGCTACCTCTGGAAAGATGTGCCGGTGCCCGTGATTTGTGCCCTGCACGGCGTGGTGTTTGGTGGCGGCCTGCAGATTGCTCTGGGCGCGGACATCCGTATTGCCCACCCCGAAACCCGCCTGTCGCTCATGGAGATCAAGTGGGGGCTGATTCCGGACATGAGTGGTACCCAGACCCTGCGTGATCTGGTACGGCTGGATGTGGCCAAGGAGCTCGCCTTTACCGGGCGCATCGTGGAGGCGCCAGAGGCGCAACAGATCGGTCTCGTGACACGTCTGGATGACAATCCCCGCGAGGCAGCACTGGCCATGGCACGAGACATCGCCCAGAAAAATCCGCAGGCGGTCACGCTGGGCAAGTTGCTGCTGGAAAGTACCTGGCATGGTGATGATGCGCGCGGCCTGGAAATGGAAGAAAAGTTGCAGGCACAGTTGCTGATGACGCCCAACCAGATGGAGGCCGTGATGGCGGGCATGCAGAAGCGTCCGGCAAACTTCACCGAGCGCACTATCGACCGCCTGCATCGTGACGATCCCCTGAAAAACATAGGATGATTTGCAGCAGCCTGCCGGATTGTGCCTGCGGTTACATGTCAACGTGTTGCCGCAGTCCGTCACCCCCTGTCGCGGCTGACGTGGTGGCAGTGGCGATCAGACATGTGTCACTTTTATTTCTGGTTTTTCTCTCAAGGAACGAGTCATGCCTCCGTACGCTTCCCGCCCCATGATGCTGACAGGAACCCTTCAGGGCGCATTGCTCTGGTGGTTGTGGCATGCCCACGCGAACAACGCGTGGCCATCAAATGCACCGCTGTGGCAGGGGGCGATTCTCTGGCTGGTGCTGGCAGTGCCCGCTGCATTTTATCTGTCGGAAAACAGCGGCTTTTCCCGGATACGCCGCGCCGTGTTGCTGGGCGCCGTGGCAGTGGGTTATGCGCTGTTTGGCGCCTATGCCGGCTGGATGGGACTGCCACTGGAAACGCTGGAGCACAGTGGCCCTCCTGCGGCATTCGGGCAGGTGCTGGCGGCATTGATTCTGGGCTTCATGCTGGTGCCTCTGGTCGCCGCATGGGATGCAGCGCAACGCAGGTGGCATTACCCGCAGTTGTTTGAGCAGGCCTGGCGTAACGGCTTGCTGGGTGCCAGTGTCATCGCGCTGGTCATGCTGTTCTGGGGCGTGTTGTGGGCCGGTGCCATGCTGATGAAAAGTCTCGGCCTTTCATTCATCAAGGAACTGATCAGCGAACCTGTTTTTGCCTTTCCCGTCACCGGTATGGTGACGGGAGCCGTGTTTGCGCAGGGCCATGCCCGTGCCGACATGCTGATCAATCTGCGGCGCTACTGGCTTGCACTCAACACCTGGTTGTTGCCGTTGCTGCTGGTGTTTGGCGTGATGTGGGTGGTGGCACTGCCCTTTACCGGACTGGAGCCCCTGTTCAGTACGCGTCACGCGGCCTACATCCTCCTGTGGTTCACCGCACTGGCCGTGCTGTTCATCAATGCGGCCTGGCAGGATGGCGACAACGGCAGCGCCGGCAACATGCCATATCCATACTGGCTTGCGCAGTGTGTGCGCGTGGCATGGCTTACGCTGGTGCCGGTCACAATCGTCGCTGGCTGGGCCTTGTATCTGCGCATTGCACAGTACGGATGGACCGAGGATCGTGTGTGGGCAACCTTCATCTGGCTGCATGCCTTTGCCTATGCCACCGGTTATTCGGTGTCGCTTTTTTCGCGCTGGTTGCCGCGCCTGCAGGGGCGTGGCTGGATGGCCAGTATTGGTCCCGCCAATGTTGCCGTGGCGCTGCTGGGCGCCATCAGCCTGGTCTTGCTGGTGTCGCCGGTGGCCGATCCGCGCCGGCTTTCCGTCCATGATCAGGTGGCGCGATTGCGCAGTGGTGCAGTCACGCCGCAGGAATTCGATTACAGGTATCTGCGCTTTAGGTCGGGACGCTGGGGCTTGCTGGCGCTCAAGGAGCTGGGCAACGCAAAGGGTGATGCAAGGACTGCTGATATTGCCGGCCGTGCGCGGCAGATACTGGCGAAAAAATCGCCCGATGGACGTGATGCTGACAATAATGTGGCGTCGAAGGGTTTGTCACTGGAGGATGCCCGTGCGCGAATCCAGGTATTGCCTGCGGGCATGAACGTGAGTGATGCATTGCTCGATACGCTGCGCAATCCGGCGGCGGATTATCGCACCCGGCAATGTCTGCGGCCGGACAAAAACTGCACGGCATGG
>JBASJP010000182.1:0-21080 GCA_049655345.1 Moraxellaceae bacterium | reverse complement strand
GTCTATGAAATGCGTCGTGAGCTTTTTGACAAGCTGCTGGTTTTGCCAGCGGTTTATTATCATCTCAATTCTCCCGGCCATATTGCGGCCAAGATCATTTTCAATGTGGAGCAGGTTACCGGTGCCGCGACGGATGCGCTCAAGACCATCGTGCGTGAAGGCTTTATCGTTATTACGCTGCTGGGCTACCTGTTCTACCTGAACTGGCGCCTGTCACTTTCCCTGCTCATTATTGGTCCGATGGCCGGCCTTCTCGTGAGGGTGGCCAGTAAACGCTTCCGCAAGCTCTCCGGTAAAATCCAGAATGCCATGGGTGATGTGAATCACGTGGTCAGTGAAACCATCACGGCCTTCCAGGTGGTGAAGACCTATGGCGGTGAGGAGTACGAACGCCAGCGCTTTGATCGTGCGTCAAAGGAAAACCTGAAGCAGGGCATGAAGATGGTGGTGACCAGTGCCATCAGCTCACCGCTGGTGCAGTTGTTGCTTGCCACTGCCATGGGCGGAGTCATATGGGTGGCCCTGCAGCCTGCACTGATGCAGGGAATTACGGCGGGTCAGTTTGTGTCCTATATAGTGGCCGCCGGCATGCTGCAAAAACCGGTGCGTGCGCTCACCGATGTCAACGAGAAAATCCAGCGTGGTATTGCCGCTTCTGCATCGGTGTTCGAGCTGCTCGACATGCCCCCCGAGACGGATAACGGTACGGTTGAAGTGGAGCGTCTGCGGGGTGAAATCGAGTTCCGCCATGTCGGATTCTCCTATCAGGAAGGCAAGCCGGTGTTGCAGGACATCAACCTGCGTGTGCTGCCCGGCCAGACCGTGGCGCTGGTTGGCCGTTCCGGTTCCGGCAAGAGCACCCTGGTCAATCTGCTGCCGCGTTTCTACGATGCGGGCCACGGCCAAGTGCTGATTGACGGGCGGCCCATTCAGGAATATCGCCTGTCCGGCTTGCGCAAGCAGATTGCTACGGTCGGCCAGAAGGTGGTGCTGTTTGATGACTCCATTGAACACAACATTGCCTATGGCGCATTCCGTCATCGCTCGCGCAGCGAGGTCGAGCAGGCAGCACGTACTGCCTATGCCCATGAGTTCATTGAAAAGTTGCCTGAAGGTTACGACACCCGCGTCGGTCAGGATGGCGTCCAGCTTTCCGGTGGCCAGCGGCAACGTATCGCCATTGCCCGTGCCCTGGTAAAGAATGCCCCCATCCTGATTCTGGATGAGGCAACCAGCGCGCTGGACAATGAATCGGAGTACTACATTCAGGCCGCCCTCGACGAAGTCATGAAGGGCCGTACCACGCTGGTGATCGCACACCGTCTTTCCACCATCGAGAACGCCGACCTGATTGTGGTGATGGATCAGGGGACTATCGTGGAGTCTGGCACGCATGCCGAATTGCTGGCTAAAGATGGCGTGTATGCCCAGTTGCACAGCCGCAACTTTGCAGAGGATGACGTGGTAACGCCGGGGGCGGTGTGAGCCAGTCACTGGTCACCGCCTGGTATCGTGGCCATCCCCTGCTGTGGCTGTTATGGCCTTTCAGTGTCTTGTATGCGTTGGTCACGGGCTTGCGCCGGTTGTTGTACCGGCACAAGTGGCAGACATCACAGCGCTTCCGGTTGCCGGTCATTGTTGTGGGTAATATCACGGTGGGTGGCACGGGCAAGACCCCATTGACGCTGGCGTTGATCAGTTTTCTGCGCGAGCAGGGGTATCGTCCAGCGGTGGTAAGCCGGGGATATGGTGGTCATGCGGAGTACCCGTACCGGTTGAATGAGCAAAGCACACCTGCAGAGTCCGGCGATGAGCCGCTGGCCATATTCAGGCGTACCGGTGTGCCGGTGGTAGTGGACCCGGTGCGGACGAGGGCGGTGTCATGGTTGCAGCAACATACGGACTGCAATGTGGTGTTGTGTGACGATGGCCTGCAGCATTATGCACTGGCGCGGGATATCGAGATTGCCGTGATTGATGGTGGTCGCGGACTGGGTAATCGCCTGTTGTTGCCGGCAGGCCCCCTGCGTGAGCCGGTGTCGCGCCTTGCGTCGGTGGATTTTGTTGTGGTGAATGGTGAGGGCACGCAGTGGCCGGGTGCCAGTGTCATGCAGTTGCAGCCACAGCCGTGGAAATCATTGCATTCCGGCGCATCGGCAATGCCTCCGGTATCCGGTGCCAGAGTGCATGCAGTTGCCGGCATCGGCAATCCGCAACGTTTTTTTGCGCAATTGCAGGCGCAGGGATTTGATGTCGTGCCGCATGCCTTTGCAGACCATCATGCGTACAGCGCGCGTGACTTTGGGTTTGCCGAGGCACTGCCGGTGGTAATGACAGAAAAGGATGCCGTGAAGTGTGCGGGTTTCGCGGCAGAAAACTGGTGGTATGTACCGGTGCAGGCAGTATTGCCTCCAGTGTTTCTGGATGGCCTGTTACAGCGCTTGCGCCAAGTGGAGAAAGACCATGCTTGACAAGAAACTGCTCGCCATCCTGGTATGTCCCTTGTGCAAGAGCTCCTTGCGTTATGACCTGGAGCGTCAGGAGCTGATTTGCCGGGCTGATGGCCTTGCCTTTCCTGTGCGTGACGGCATTCCGGTCATGCTGGAAGAGGAAGCACGTCGCCTTACTGTCGATGAACGACTGGGCTGAAACAGGGTTGAGGAAAGCATCATGGGATTCAAGGTAGTCATTCCTGCGCGTTTCGGTTCCAGCCGCTTGCCCGGCAAGCCCTTGCTGGATATTGCCGGTCGTCCGATGGTGGCCCACGTCGTGGAGCGAGCCTGCCAGAGCGGTGCCGAAGAAGTGCTGATTGCCACAGATGATGAACGCATTGCCGCGGCGGTGCAGGGCATGGGCGCAGAGGTCGTGATGACATCTGCGAATCATCCGTCCGGTACGGATCGCCTGCAGGAGGTCGCACAAAAGAAGGGTTGGTCAGACGACACCATCATCGTCAATGTGCAGGGTGACGAGCCGCTTATCCCGCCGGCAGTCATCAATCAGGTCGCCCGCAACATCGAGGCGTCTTCTGCCGCCGGTATCGCCACGCTGGCCGAAACACTGACCTGTGTCGAGCAGTTGTTCAATCCGAATATCGTCAAGCTTGTACGCGACGTGAATGATTTTGCGCTGTATTTCAGTCGCGCCCCCATGCCATGGGCACGTGATGCCTTTGCCAAAGACAAGACCGTATTGCCGGCCCTTGATGTGTATTTTCGTCACCTGGGTATTTATGCCTACCGTGTCGGTTTTCTGCATGCCTATGTCGGTTGGCCACCCGCAGTGATTGAGCAGGTGGAAGCACTTGAACAACTGCGCGCCTTGTATAACGGGGTGAAAATTCATGTTGGTGTGGCAGAGGTAGAGATTCCGCAGGGCGTGGATACGGCCGAGGATCTGGAACGTATTCGCGCACTTTTTGCCTGAGCCAGACCGGATATTGTCATGACTGAACCTGTTCGACTGCTTTTTGTCTGTCTTGGCAATATCTGCCGTTCGCCCACGGTAGAGGGTGTCTTTTCCTCTCAGGCCGACAAGTCGGGCTGGCGCAGCATGTTCGAGATTGATTCGGCGGGCATGGCCGGCTCGCATGTCGGTGAACCACCTGATCGGCGTGCACAGCGCCACGCCCGTGACCGGGGTTATGATATTTCCGCCTTGCGCGCCCGCCAGGTCGGCCCGCAGGACTTCGAGCATTACGATCATATTCTGGCAATGGACAACATGGTGCTGGCGGCACTGCAGCGCATGCAGAAGTTCAGTCGCCAGCCAAAAGCCGAACTGGCCCTGTTCCTTGATTTTCTTGACGGTCACGAAGGACAGGATGTTCCTGATCCCTATTACAGTGATGCAGCAGTTTTTGAAACGGTGCTCGATATGGCAGAAGCAGGCAGTCTTTCCCTCATGCGTCATCTGCTGAAAAAGCAGGGCGTATTCGGTTGTGGCTGCTGAACATGTTGCTTGTCGAGAACCATCCCCTTGATGCACTCAATACGTTCGGCATTGCCGCCAGCGCCCGTTTTTATGTCGAGGCTGAAACAGAAGAGGAGTGCAGGGCGGTATTGCAGTCCGAGCTGGCCGACCGCTATCCGGTTGTCATTCTCGGTGGCGGCAGCAATGTGATTTTTGCCGGCGATCTGGATGCACTGGTGATACGCCCCTGTCTGCGCGGCATCAGGCTGCTGGAAGAGCAGGGTGATACAGTCATTATCGAAGCCATGGCCGGTGAAGTCTGGCATGAATTTGTTCGCCATTGTCTTCAGCAAGGCTGGTACGGTCTCGAAAACCTGTCGCTGATTCCGGGATCGGTCGGGGCGGCCCCCATACAGAATATTGGCGCTTATGGCGTTGAAATCACCGATGTTTTTCACTCCCTGACGGCAATCAATATCGAAACAGGCGAAGCCTGTGAGTTTGCCCATGAAGACTGTCGTTTTGCATACCGCGACAGTGTGTTCAAGCAGGAAGCCCGTGACCGTTTCCTGATTACCCGGGTACGCTTTCGCTTGTCGCGTCAGCCATCCTTGTACATGGCCTATGGTGATATCCGTAGTGAACTGGCCGTTGAGGGGATTGCCGATCCTACGCCCCTGCAGTTGAGTGATGCCATAATTGCCATCCGCCAGCGCAAATTGCCCAATCCCGCTGTGCTTGGTAATGCTGGCAGTTTTTTCAAGAACCCGGTGATACCACACGCACAGTTTGATGCAGTAAAAGCGGCCTTTCCGGATGTTGTAGCGTATCCGCAGGAGCAGGGCGTCAAGCTTGCCGCCGGCTGGCTGATCGAGCAGGCAGGCTGGAAAGGTCGTGCACTTGGCCCTGTCGGGGCTTATGAAAAACAGGCACTGGTACTGGTTAATCTGGGCGGAGCCTGTGGGGCGGATGTACTCAAGGTGGCACGTGCCATCCAGTCGGATGTAAACAAGCGCTTTGGTGTTGATCTTGAAATGGAACCTCGCGTCTACGGTAACGAACCGGCTGATTAAAACAATAATTCAAACATGAGGGGTTGCTTATGCGTCAGTTGATTGCAGCATGTGCACTGGGGGCATCACTTGTTTTTTCCTTGCCTGTCATTGCCGCAGACAAGTCGGTTTTTGAAGATATTTCCCTGGGGCAGGAAGCGATTGCCGGTCTCACCCGGCACGAGTCCACCATTGACGGCGCCCGGATTTTTTATCTGGACAACGACAGGAAGGATGCAAAGCGCACCATTCTCATGGTTCACGGGTTTGGCGACAGCGGTTTGAGCTGGACACAGTTTGCCCGGCTCTTTCGTGACAATGATTACCGTATTGTCATTCCCGATCTTCCCGGCTTCGGGCGTAGCGATAAAACCCCGGGCAGGGATTACAGTTATGAGGCCCAGGCAAAGCGGCTTTTTGCACTGATGCAATCAATAGGTGTACCAAAGTTCCATGTTGTTGGTAATTCAATGGGCGGCGGCGTTGCCGCAGAGCTGGCGGTGCAGCAACCTGTGGCCATTCAGAGTCTGACACTGATGGATGCCGCTGGTATTCATTACCGCCCCACCGAACTGGATCGTACCCTGCTGTCCGGGCGCAATATCCTGGTGATGAAAAAGCCAGCAGATTTTGATGCCATGATTACGTTTGCATCAGCGCAACGCCCGGCTATGCCCCGACCTGTGCTGGACTACCTGTCTGAGCGGGCCGTGCAGGACAGTGCGCTGCATGAGCGTATTTTCCAGGACGTTCTTTTTGAAGACATCAATTTCCTGTTGCCGAAACTTGATGCCATCAAGGCGCCAACACTGGTGCTGTGGGGAGAAAAGGACCGGGTCCTGCATCCGGATAATGCGAAGGTTTTCAGCAAGTACATCAAGAGGAGCCAGGTAGTCATTCTGCCCGGCGTTGGTCACATTCCGATGGCGGAAGTACCTTATGAAAGTGCTGCCGAGGTCGTGAAATTTATTGGCGCGTTGCCGTGATGCCCACGGGTTCACGACGCTGATTGTCCGGTAGTAAAAAATGCAGGCAACAAAAAGGGCGGTCATCAGACCGCCCTTTTTGTTTGCAGCAACAACTGATGGATCAGCTGGCTGTGTTTTCCGGCGTGTTGCCGGATTCACTGACAACCTCTGCACTGGTCACCGAGGTATCGGCAGCTTCTGCAGGGCTGGCTGTTTCAGCTGGCTGGGCCTGGGCTGTCTCAGGTTCTGCCGGAGCAGCAGTTACAGTGACTGGGGCTTCAACCGGCGCAGCAGCAACAGTCTCAGCAACCTGCTCAGCCTGCTCAACAACAGGTGCAGCTACTTGAATAGCACGTTGGGCTGCCAGTTCACGCTCACGGCGACGACGCTCGCGAGGATCATTGGCCGCGCGACCGGGTGCGCGCGGAACATGGACTTCCTGCTCCGGCAGACCACCGGGTGTGCCAGGCTCTTCTGAGCCTGTTGCAGAAAGTGAGATGGTTGCCTGTGGTGCAGATGTTGTGGCAACCACTGCAATCACTGTTTCCTGCGGGGCAGCGGGTATCTCTGTCACAGCGGGAGCGGCATCATCAAGTGTTGCCGGGGATTCGGTAGTTACAGCTTCAACAACTGCGACAGCCGTTTCGACAGCCACAGGTACTGCAACGACCGGGGTACCTTCCGGTGTCAGCAGTCCTTCCTCAATCAGCACCTGCTGATCGCGCTCACGCGGTGGGCGCTGGCGGCGATTGCTCGGGTGACGGCCACGACGTGGACGACGCTCGCCACCTTCAACGGCAGCGCCGGTCTCCGGCGCAGCATCGACGATGACTGCATCAACAACTACGCCTTCAGCAGCAACAACCGGGGCGGCAGCTTCTTCACGGCGCTGACGCGGTTCGCGCTCAGGACGCGGACCACGATCGCCACGTGGCTCTCTGGGTTCACGAGGTTCGCGCGGCTCACGAGGTGGACGTGCTTCAGCACCTTCCGGGCGTCCTTCGATTTCGACACGACGACCTTCAATGGTGGTTCGACGGTTTTCACCGCCCTGGCCACGACCTTCACCACGAGTGTTCTCGCGCGGCTCTCTTGGTTCCCTCTGTTCTTTCGGTTCACGAGGCTCGCGTTCCGGACGTGGCTCACGGGCTTCACGCGGTTCACGTGCTTCGCGGGGCTCGCGTTGTTCACGATTGCCTTCGCCACGGTTACGGCCACCCTGACGATTTCCGTCACGGCGCTCGTTGCCACGGCCATTACGCTGGCGACTGGCGTTACCTTCAGGCTTCTTCGGGGCTTCCTGAACAACTGGTTCCGGTGCCTTTTCGGTGATGCCGAACAGGTTGGACAGCCAGGCAAAGAAACCCTGCTGGCTTGGTTCGGTTGCTGCCGGGACAGGCGCCAGCGGCTTCTGCTCCACCGCCTTCGGTGACGGTGCCGGTGCCTGGGTTTGCGGCTGAATCATCTTCACAGCCGCTTCCTGACGACGCGGCTCAGGATCAACGGACTTCAGGACGTCTTCATTGGCTGGCGGCAGGATGCGCTCCACCAGCTTGTAGGTCGGTACATCCTCCTGGCCTTCCTCAATCTGGTCATCGCGCAGGCGAGTGACTTCATAGTGAGGTGTTTCCAGGTGCTCGTTCGGCAGAATGACAATGCGGACACCGCTGCGGCTTTCAATCGTCGCCAGTGCTGCACGCTTTTCATTGAGCAGGAAGGTGGCCACGGAGATTGGCACCTGTGCGTTAATCTGCGCACTGCGTTCCTTCAGCACTTCTTCTTCAATGACGCGCATGATGGACAGGGACAGTGAGCGTACATCGCGGATGACGCCGGTGCCGTTGCAACGAGGGCAGACGAGGCCGGTGGTTTCTTCCAGAGACGGGCGCAGGCGCTGGCGTGACAGTTCCAGCAGGCCGAACTTGGAGATGCGACCGATCTGGATGCGGGCGCGGTCCATGCTCAGGGCATCGCGCAGGCGATCTTCCACCTGGCGCTGGTGCTTGACCGGGGTCATGTCGATGAAGTCGATAACGATCAGGCCGCCGATATCACGCAGACGCAGTTGACGACCGATTTCATCGGCAGCCTCCAGGTTGGTGTTCAGTGCAGTTTCCTCAATGTCACTGCCCTTGGTAGAGCGCGAGGAGTTGATGTCGATGGACACCAGTGCTTCGGTCGGATCAATCACGATGGAGCCGCCGGACGGCAGCTTCACTTCACGCTGGTAGGCGGTCTCGATCTGGCTCTCGATCTGGTAGCGGTTGAACAACGGCACCGAATCCTTGTAGAGCTTGATCTTGGTCTGGTAGTGCGGCATCACCTGCTGCACGAAGTTCATGGCTTCGTTATAGGCAGGCTCGCTGTCGATCAGGACTTCGTTGATGTCCTGACGCAGGTAGTCACGCACGGCACGGATGATGACATTGCTTTCCTGATATATCAGGAAAGGAGCCGGACGGTCACTGGCGGTCTTGATGGACGACCACAGTGTCATCAGGTAATCCAGATCCCATTGCAGCTCTTCTGCACTGCGACCAAGGCCGGCAGTACGCACAATGGCACCCATGTCCTGGGGAATGTTGATCGCGTTCAGGGCATCCTTCAGTTCCTGACGCTCTTCACCTTCGATACGGCGCGAGATGCCACCGGCACGAGGATTGTTCGGCATCAGCACCAGGTAGCGACCGGCCAGCGAGATGAAGGTGGAAAGGGCTGCGCCCTTGTTGCCACGTTCTTCCTTCTCGACCTGGACGATGATTTCCTGGCCTTCCTTGATGGCGTCACGAATCGTGATGCGGCCACCAGCTTCTTTCGGGGACTTGTTGAAGTATTCGCGGGAGATTTCTTTCAGCGGCAGAAAGCCGTGACGGTCAGAACCGTAATCAACAAAGGCGGCTTCAAGGCTGGGCTCGATGCGTGTGACCTTGCCCTTGTAGATGCTGGCTTTTATCTGTTCGCGGGCGGTGTGTTCGAGATCGAAATCGTAAAGACGTTGTCCGTCCACCATCGCAACGCGTTTTTCTTCGGCGTGCGTGGCATTGATAAGCATGCGTTTCATGGTCTACCCAATGGGTTCCGGCACTCTGGGCAGGAACGCCAACGGTAGTGGGCGACGGTGGTAACGGAACTGCGGCCTCCTGTTGGGAAGTGCTGCAGCGCGGATTCCGCTTGCCGGGCATGCCGGCATGGTTCAGCAGAAACCTGCGTTCGTACACACAGTGCCGGCAATCACGGGCTTGTGGCCCGGAACGGGGCTGTTGGCCCGGCCGGCGGGGAAACACCTTGATGTCTCCCGGAATTCATTCGTTACCCGCTATCGACAGCGTCCCACTTGCCTGGTGCAAATGGTTTTAACAGGCGGATGTCCGCCACTCATGAGGTGACACCTGAACTGACCGGGCCGGCAGTGCCGGAAGGCGGGCGGGACAAGTGGCCTCGTTGTTGCTGCGTTTGCCAGGACGGGGGAGGTGCATGGTTTGCAGCCTGGCCACGTCAGTAAAAGACGCGGGGGCTGGCGGGGTGCGGTCCCTGCCGTCATGGCTGTCACTGGCAGGCGTGGAACGGGGCCGGGCGGCTGCATTACGCCTCACGCGCATCACACCTGGGCACATGGGCCGGGGAACGATGGCGGGCAAGAATCTGCAGCTGCTCGCGACACTGGTTCAGGGCTTCCTGTACAATGGAGACCCTTTTGGCTGGCGGGCAAACTGTAATATGCCCGGAAGCCTTCGACCCGATTCTGCAAGCGACCAGCTACTATAGCAGCAGCATTCGCCTGTGGCCAAGAACAATCGGGCCCAGCTCCTTGATAGATAAGTGAATTTCCATGTCTTCCCACGAAGCAGCGGCGGCCGCCGCCCGGTTCCTCACCGTTCCGGAAGATTCTGCCGGCCAGCGCATCGACAATTTCCTGATCACCCAGCTCAAGGGAGCCCCGCGCACGCTGGTTTATCGCATCCTGCGCACCGGTGAAGTCCGGGTGAACAAGGGGCGTATCAAGCCGGATTACCGGGTGGCAGCAGGTGACATCATTCGTGTGCCGCCCCTGCGTCTGGCCGAGGCAGCCGCGCCGGTTCAGCCGGGTGCCGGGATCAGTCGTGACCTCAAAAGCCGCATCATTTACGAACAGGATGGCCTGCTTGTCATTAACAAGCCTGCCGGGCTGGCCGTGCATGGTGGCAGTGGTGTGGCCTGGGGCGTGATCGAGGCCTTGCGCGTGGTGTTGCCGGAAAAGCCGTTTCTGGAGCTGGTGCACCGCCTTGACCGGGATACCTCCGGCCTGCTCATGGTGGCCGAGAAACGCAGCGTGTTGCGCGACCTGCATGACCAGCTGCGCGAGGGGCGGGTCCAGAAGGTTTACGTGGCGCTGTTGTCTGGTCGCCTCAAGGGTGCGGAGCACACCGTTAATGCTCCACTGCTCAAGACCAATCTGCCCAATGGCGAGCGCATTGTCCGGGTGGCGCGTGATGGCAAGGAGGCGCTGACCGAGTTCAAGGTGCTGGACAGAATTGGTAATACTACTCTAGTGGAGGCCCGGCCAAAGACAGGGCGCACTCACCAGATCCGCGTCCATGCCCAGTACCTGGGCCATGCACTGGTTGGCGACGAGAAGTACGGCAACGACGACGTCAACAAGGCCATGAAGGCCTATGGGTCGACGCGACTCTTCCTGCATGCCCGCGACCTCAATTTAAAGCTGGCTGGTATGACCAAGTCGCTGAGACTGACTTGCCCTCTGGAGCCAGACCTCGAGGCGGTGCTGGAGAATCTGCGTCGTGGCTAAGCTGATCATTTTTGATTGGGATGGCACACTGATGGATTCCGAGCGCCAGATCGTGCATTGCATGCAGATGGCAGCGCACGACCTTGAGTTGGTCGTACCAACTTATGAGGCTGTTCGTCACATCATTGGCCTTGGCTTGCCAGAGGCCATTGAGCGTCTTTTCCCGCGTCATGATGCCGGCACCCGTGAGGCCATTCGTCTGGGTTATGCCAGGCACTTTGTGGCAGGCTCGGCCGGCAGCAGTGATCTTTTTCCTGGTGCGACGGAGTTGCTGCACGAGCTCCGTGGCAGGGGCCTCCTGCTGGCGGTGGCCACCGGCAAAAGCCGGGTCGGTCTCGACAGGGTGCTGATAAAAACAGGTCTTACCACTGCGTTTGATCTCAGTCGCACGGCAGATGAGACCGTCTCCAAGCCGGATCCCCGAATGCTTTACGAAATCCTTGCGGAAACCCGTCTGCGGCCCAAGGATGCCATCATGATTGGTGATACCACTTTTGATATGGAGATGGCCAGGCGCGCAGGCATGCCGCGTATCGGTATTGCACATGGGGTTCATGAAACCAGGGCGCTGCGTGCATTCGGGCCTCTTGATATTGTTGATGACCTGTTTGCCTTGGCAGGGCACTTGCGTTCGCTATAACCTCACCAATTCTTTGCGGGCGATACTGTCTGCGTCTGGAGTAGATAATGGCTGATAATCCCTGGGGAACAACTCCGTCGTCGGCAGGACCGAAAGGACGGGAGTGGGAGCTGCTGGAAAAAGTGGTAATGGCATCAGTGGACGAGCAGCGTCGTGCCCGTCGCTGGAGCATTTTGTTCCGGGTGCTGACATTCGCCTACCTGACCGTGCTGCTCTGGCTGGTATTTGATGGCGACTCGGTCGAAACCGCCGCCATTGCCGGCAAGCACACTGCGGTGGTGAGTGTTCAGGGCGAGATTTCCGATGATTCGCCAGCCAATGCTGCCATGATCATTGAGGGGCTTCGGGCAGCATTCGAGTCGCCGCACAGCCAGGCTGTCGTGCTCGAAATCAACAGCCCGGGTGGAAGCCCGGTGCAGTCGGCCTATGTGTATGAGGAAATCCGGCGTCTCCGCGGTATCCACAAGAGCAAGAAGGTATACGCCGTCATTACCGACATGGGTGCCAGTGGCGCCTACTATATTGCGGCAGCGGCGGACCAGATTTACGTTGCACCAAGCAGTCTGGTGGGGTCCATTGGCGTGATCATGCAGGGCTTTGGTGTTGAGGGGTTGATGCAGAAGCTGGGTATCGAGGACCGAACCCTGACGGCTGGTGAGAACAAGGCGCTCATGAGCCCGTTTGCACCAGTCAGGCCGGAAGACAAGGCGCATATCAAGATGATGCTGGATGCCATTCACCAGCAGTTTGTGGCCGCCGTAAAGCAGGGGCGTGGCCAGCGACTCAAGGAAAGTCCCGATATTTTCAGTGGTCTTTTCTGGACGGGGCAGCAGGCAGTGGAGCTGGGCCTTGCTGATGGTTTTGGCTCGGTCGACTCGGTCGCCCGTACCGTGGTCGGTGCCGAAAAGCTGGTGGACTACTCGGTATCAGAAAATCCGCTGGATAGCCTGCTTAGCCGCTTTGGCGCCAGTGTCGGTGCTGCTGTGGCTGCAAGGGTTGCTCCGGCGCAGGGTCCACAATTGCGCTGATTAGTTTGACCAAAAAGCATTGCTGAGGCTTATATAGGCTGTACAAAAAACGGGAGGCCATTGTCTCCCGTTTTTTTGCGTGGTGCTCAGGGCAGTACCACTCCCTCCGCCAGCAGGAAGTCAACCAGCGCCATCAGTGGCAGGCCGATCAGGCTGTTGGGGTCGCGTCCGTGAAAGCGCTGGAACAGCGTGATCCCCAATGCCTCGGCCTTGAAGCTGCCGGCACAGCCATAGGGCTGGTCCGCCAGCAGATAGCGCTCAATCTGCTCCGGATCGAGATGGCGAAAGCTGACCTCAAATGGTTCTGCGGTTACCTGGTGCTGTCCTGTACGGGTGTTGAGCAGGCAGAGCCCGGTGTGGAAAGTCACAGTTTGGCCAGACAGTCGTTCAAGCTGAACACGGGCGCGCTCATGCGTGCCAGGCTTGCTCAAGATTTCGTCGCCTAGGGTCAGTACCTGGTCCGAGCCAATGATCAGGCTGTCCGGATGCGTCCCTGCCAGCGCCAGTGCCTTAGCCCGGCTCAGCCGGGTCACCAGGGTTTCGGCATTCTCACCGGGAAGGGCGGCTTCGTCGATGTCCGGACTGGCGATATCAAACGGCAGCCCCAGCTTTTCCAGCAGGGTGCGTCGAGCCGGCGAGGATGATGCCAGCAGGATGGTCGGGTGGGTCGGTGGCATGGTGATCTCGGGAGCCCCTAAACCCGGGAGAATACAATGGTTTTTCTTTTGACAGCCACAGGTCGAATCCGTATTATCGCGCGCCTATGTTAGCCGGGTCCCTGCCGCATCTCATTGATGCCCAGAAATGGGCGGACCGCGAAGGCGAGATCGATCAGGTCTTTCCGCTCGCGGCGTTCCCCCGCGTGCGGGAGGGAGTGGTCAGTGATACCGGTGAGATCAAGGTGCATTGCAAGGTCTCGCGTGATGCGCAAGGACTGATGAAACTCGACGCAGAGCTTGGTGCGACGGTTCAGTTGGCCTGCCAGCGCTGCCTTGAGCCGGTAACCTGCACAGAGCAGTCAAGTGTGTCCCTTTTTCTTCTGCGCAGCGAAGAAGATGCTGATCAGCTGTCAGATGAGGCCGATTTTCTGGTGCTCGATGAGGAAGGTCGGCTGGACTTGCTGGAGGCGCTGGAAGACGAGCTGATTCTCTCGTTGCCGCTGGTGCCAGTGCACGAAAGTTGTGAAGCGCTGCAGATTGAAGCGACAACAGAAGATGACGTCGCGGAAGAGCCTGCTCGCGAAAACCCGTTTCAGGTGTTGGCCGGTTTGAAAGGCCACCCCGAAGAGAAATGATTTTAAACTGTTAATTTTAGTTCCGGAGTCCTGTCATGGCCGTTCAACAAAACCGCAAAAGCCGTTCCGCACGTGACATGCGTCGTGCGCACGATGCCCTGACCGGCCCGACCCTGTCGGTCGATCAGGAAACCGGTGAAACGCATCTGCGTCACCACGTGACCAAAGACGGCGTGTACCGTGGTCGTCAGCTGTTCCCGAGCAAAGACGAAGAATAATCGTCGATGACCGGCATCGCGCTAGCTGTCGATGCAATGGGCGGGGACTTCGGTCCCCGCGTCACGGTTCCCGCCGCCCTGGCGGTGCTTCGTGAAACGCCTTCCCTCCGGCTGACGTTTGTTGGCGATGAGTCCCTGATCAATCCCCTTCTGGCCCGTCTGTCATCAGGCGAGCGCTCCCGTGTGTCCGTCGTTCATACCACCGAGGTGGTCACCATGGATGACAAGGTTGCCGTGGCCCTTCGCCAGAAAAAACAGTCCTCTATGCGGCTCGCCATCAATCTGGTGCACGAGAAGTCTGTTGATGCCTGTGTCTCTGCCGGTAATACCGGTGCCCTGATGGCAATCAGCCGTTTCGTACTCAAGACCCATGCCGATATTGATCGTCCTGCCATCATGGCGGCACTGCCCACCATGACCGGACATGTGCACATGCTGGATCTGGGTGCCAATGTTGATTCCGGTCCTGCCCATCTTCTGCAGTTTGCCCAGATGGGCTCTGTCGTTGCGGAAGTGCTGGACGGTATCGAGCGTCCGCGAGTCGGGTTGCTCAACATCGGGGAAGAGGAAATCAAGGGTAATGACCTCATCAGGCAGACGGATGAGTTGCTGAAGCAGTCCGGCCTGAATTACATCGGCTATGTCGAAGGCGATGGTGTCTTCAAGGGGCATGCCGATGTGGTGGTTTGTGACGGCTTTGTCGGCAATATCGCACTCAAGTCCTCCGAGGGCGTGGCCAAGATGATGGCCGGCATGATCAAGGCCGAGATCGGGCGCAGCTGGCTCAGCAAGCTGGTGGGAGCACTGGCCTTTCCAATCTGGAAGGGACTCAGGCAGCAGATGGATCCGGGCCGTTACAACGGTGCCAGCCTGGTCGGGCTGACTGGTATCGTCATCAAGAGCCATGGCAGTGCCGACGAGGCATCCTTTGCACAGGCAGTGCGTGTGTCGATAAAGGAAGTCGAGAAAAACGTGCCAGGCCTGATTCATGCCCGCATGTCTGCTCCTGTGAGTGTGCCGCCAGCGGCGGTCTGATCTCCTGTCCTGTCTGAAAAGACTGCTTGCAACTTCGTGCTGGCAAGCCCTTCACCAATTGGTCATTCTTCTGCGCGGCTGCCGTATCGGGCAACCACGATTTCAAACAAGGGGTTTTTGCATGTCCGGACTTGCCTTCGTCTTTCCAGGTCAGGGGTCGCAATCAGTTGGCATGCTGGCCGATCTGGCTGCTGCACATCCTGTTGTACGGTCAACGTTTGACGAGGCCTCTGCTGCACTGGGCCTGGATATCTGGACGCTTTCGCAGAATGGTCCCGAGGCGGACCTCAATCGCACCGAAAACACCCAGCCAGTGTTGCTGACGGCGGGTGTCGCCGTGTTTCGTGCCTGGCTTGCTGCGGGTGGTCGTGCCCCGGATTATCTGGCAGGCCATTCGCTGGGCGAATACACCGCGCTGGTGGCGGGCGGGGCCATCTCCCTCGATGACGGCGTGCGCCTGGTTGCTGAGCGTGGCCGTCTGATGCAGGTGGCGGTGCCGGCAGGTGAGGGCGCAATGGCCGCCATTCTTGGGCTGGACGATGATGTTGTCCGGCAGTGTTGTGCTGATGCCTCGGCCGCCGGTGTGGTGGAAGCGGTGAACTTCAATGCGCCCGGGCAGGTCGTGATTGCCGGCAGCGCGGCCGCTGTCGCTGTTGCCATCGAAAAGCTCAAGGCAGCAGGCGCCAAGCGCGCCTTGCCTTTGCCGGTATCGGTGCCATCACACTGTGCGCTCATGAAGCCCGCAGCAGAAAAGCTGGAAGGTACGCTGGCGGCTATTGCTTTTAACACGCCTGCCATACCGGTCGTGCAGAATGTGTCCGCCCGCATTGAGGCCGATGTGCCGGCGATGCGTGCGGCACTTATCCAGCAGCTGTATCGCCCTGTCCTCTGGGTGCAGTGCATGGAAACGTTGGCGGGTCTGGGCGTGGTGCGTGCGCTGGAGTGCGGTCCGGGCAAGGTGCTGTGTGGCCTTAACAAACGTATCGTGAAAGAAATGGAATGTGCTGCACTGGAGTCCGCAGAAGGTTTTGCGGCAGCTCTGGCGGTTTGAGGCGTCCGCGCAGCGTGCTGCCGGATGATCCGGGTTCACAAGAAGAAGGAAAACAGGATGTCGATTACAGGAAAGATTGCCCTGGTAACGGGTGCCAGCCGCGGGATTGGCAAGGCCATCGCGCTTGAGCTGGCTCGTCGTGGTGCTGTGGTGGTTGGGACTGCCACCACCGAGGCAGGTGCCGAGGCCATCACGGCGTATCTGAAGGAGGCTGGTAACAGTGGTCGGGGTTTTGCCCTGAATGTCGCTGATCCCGCCTCTATTGAAGCGTGCATGGCGGCCGTGAGCGCTGAAGTGGGTGCCCCCGTTATTCTCGTCAACAACGCCGGCATCACGCGTGACAACCTCATGCTGCGCATGAAGGATGATGAGTGGGATAGCGTCATCAATACCAACCTGAATGCCATCTATCGCATGAGCAAGGCCTGTCTGAAAGCCATGACCAAAGAGCGCTGGGGTCGTATCATCAGCATCAGTTCGGTGGTGGGTTCCAGTGGTAATCCGGGTCAGGCCAACTATGCGGCCGCCAAGGCTGGCCTGGAGGGCTTCTCCCGGGCACTGGCCCGCGAGATCGGTTCGCGTAATATTACGGTCAATGCCGTGGCACCGGGTTTCATTGCCACGGACATGACCCATGTCCTGCCGGAAGAGCAAAAAGAGAAGCTTTTGGCCTCGATTCCGGCTGGCCGATTGGGTCAACCAGAGGAAATTGCAGCTGCCGTAGGCTTTCTTGCCTCGGCGGAAGCGAGTTACATTACTGGCGTCACGCTCCATGTGAATGGCGGTATGTATATGGAATAACAGGAGTTTTTCCTGTTTTTATGGTTGCAACAAACCCTTACCCTTTGCAGAAAAAGCCGGCTTGCCACCCTACGGGGGGTTCAATACACTAGCCTCCGTTCCTGCAAGGGATACTGTCCAACGAGGAGAAAAACGTGAGCACTATCGAAGAACGCGTCAAGAAGATTGTCGCCGAACAGCTGGGTGTGAAGCTGGAAGACGTTACCAGCGAAGCATCCTTTGTGGATGATCTGGGCGCTGATTCGCTCGACACTGTCGAGCTGGTGATGGCTCTGGAAGAGGAATTCGAACTCGAGATCCCTGACGAAGAAGCTGAGAAGATCAGCACCGTGCAGAACGCGATCGATTACATCAACAATAACAACAAGTAATTTTTGTTGGTATTGTCAAAAAGCCGCAGCACTGCATCGGTAGTCTGCGGCTTTTTTGTATCTGGCATCCGCTATTGCCGAGCACATCAATGGCTTGATGATGGCGGGTGTGTCTGTTGGGTTTGATGTGGTTGTTAAACCGGTGATCAGCAGGGTAACAGCCAGCAGGGCAGGAGCAGTCATGTCACGTCGTCGTGTCGTAGTCACAGGTCTGGGTATGCTGACCGGTTTGGGTAATACCGTGGAATCCACGTGGGCCGGTATTGTCGCCGGCAAGAGCGGGATTTCCCTGATTGATCATTTCGATACCACGAATTACTCCACCCGGTTTGCCGGGCTTGTGCGCGGGCTGGACGTTGAGGCCTACATGCCGGCGAAGGAAGCTCGCCGCATGGATGAGTTTATCCAGTACGGCATTATTGCGGGTGTCCAGGCCATGGCAGACTCCGGTCTGGAAGTGACGCCGGAAAATGCACCGCGCATTGGTGTTTCCATCGGCTCTGGTATTGGTGGCCTGAGTTTGATCGAGCGCACCAAGGAAACGCTGATGGCCGATGGTCCCCGCAAGATTTCGCCGTTCTTTGTGCCCGGCTCCATTATCAACATGGCGGCTGGCATGCTGGCCATTCGTCTGGGCCTCAAGGGGCCCAATATTGCTGTGGCAACCGCATGCACAACTGGTACGCACTGCATTGGTCTGGCGGCCCGCATGATTGCTTACGGTGATGCCGACATGATGCTTGCTGGCGGAGCCGAAAAGGCATCCAGCCCGCTGGGCATGGCCGGCTTTTCTGCTGCCCGTGCGCTTTCCACACGTAATGACGACCCTCAGGCAGCCAGTCGCCCCTGGGATCGCGATCGTGATGGTTTTGTTCTGGGCGATGGTGCAGGCGTGCTGATGCTGGAAGAGTACGAGCATGCAATGGCACGTGGTGCACGCATTTATGCCGAAGTAGTTGGTTTTGGCATGAGCGATGATGCTTATCACATGACTGCGCCCAGTGAAAATGGCGAAGGTGCGGCGGCAGCCATGCGCAATGCGCTGCGTGATGCCGGTCTGGCAGCGGATGCAGTCGATTACGTGAATGCTCACGGCACCTCGACTGAAGCCGGTGATGTGGCTGAAACCCAGGCCATACAGTCTGTGTTTGGTGAGCATGCACAAAAGCTGGCGGTGAGCTCGACCAAGTCCATGGTTGGACATCTGCTGGGTGCTGCTGGTGCTGTGGAGGCGATTTTTTCTGTGCTGGCAATTACCAACAATATCGCGCCGCCAACGATCAATCTCGATAACCCGGCTGAAGGCTGCACTCTGGATTATGTGCCGAACAAGGCACGCCCAATGAAGATTGATGTGGCTCTGTCCAACTCGTTCGGTTTTGGCGGGACCAATGGCTCGCTGATTTTCCGGCGGGTGTGAATGATTCGCCGTGTCTGGGTTAATGGCATCACCCTGGAGCAGGGTGATGCTGCCGCACTGAGCGTGGCGGACCGGGGCCTTGCCTACGGCGACGGCCTTTTCGAAACGATCCGGATTTCAGGCGGCCGCCCGCTGCTGTTTGATGCGCACATGGCACGGCTGGGCAGCAGTGCTGCGGCACTCGGGATTGCGTTTGATGCGGATGCTGCCGCAACGGCATTTGCCGGTTTTCTGGTTGGCAGTGACGAGGCGGTTGCCAAGATCATCCTGACGCGTGGCAATAGCGGCCGCGGTTATTTGCCCGATCCGGATGCGCCATCCACGCTGATCTTTTCCCTTCATCCTGAAATGTCCTGGCCTCCCGAGCACGCCGCGCAGGGCATTGTCGCGACAGTTTGCCAGCAGCCTCTGGGTATCAGCCCCTTGCTGGCGGGCCACAAGCACCTCAATCGTCTGGAGCAGGTGTTACTGCGCCGTGAACTCGCCACCCATGAGGGAGCCAGCGAGGCGCTGGTGCTGGATGTCGGGGGGCATGTTGTCGAGGGTGTATTCAGCAATGTGTTCTGGGTGCAGGATGGTGTGCTGCATAGCCCGCGCCTGGACCGTGCCGGCGTGCGTGGCGTGATGCGCCAGGCCTTGCAGGCTGAAGCGTTGCGCGCAGGCATCCCGTTTGAGGAAGGTGAATACCGTCTGGAGCAGGTTCTGGCGGCGGACGAGGTTTTCTTTTGCAACAGCCTTTACGGCATCTGGCCGGTTCGCCAATTGGCCGCCATTGAACGGATGCCCGGCCCAATCACCCGTCGACTTCAACGCTACTGGGATGAGATGCTAGGCGGATCATGACACGCTCATCTTCGCCCCGGCGTCGCTGGCCTTGGGCCCTGGCGCTTTTTCTCCTGACCTTTCTGCCCACGCTCTGGATTTACCAGGGCCTGTTTTCGCGTCTTCCATTGCCGGTTGATGGCTACCGGCTGGAGATCGCGCGCGGTGCCTCGTATTCATCGGTGATCGATACCTTGGCCAATGACGGGATACTGCCTGATCGCTGGCTGGCTCGTGCCTGGTTGCGGTTGCAGCCCGGGGACAAGACGTTGCGGGCGGGTGTTGTGCAGCTACAGTCTCCACAGAGCACGGTATCGTTGTTGCGGTTGCTGGGTGAGGGCAAGCTGGTCATTGATTCACGGCTGACGGTGATTGAGGGAACCACCTACCGGGATTTGCGTCGCCTGCTTGCAGAACACAAGAACATCACCTCGACAGCCATACGGGATGATGCCGCATTGCTGGCAATGCTGGGAGCGACCGAATCCAGTCCGGAGGGCATGTTTGCACCTGATACCTATGACATAGCTGTTGGTGATACGGATATCGGTATTCTTGAAAAGCTTTATGCGCGCCAGCAAAAAATCCTGGCCAGTGAGTGGGCGTCGCGTGCAGCCGGATTGCCCTACGCAACGCCGTATGAGGCGTTGATCATGGCGTCGATTGTTGAAAAGGAAACCGGCATGGCGGAAGAGCGCCCCCGTATTGCCGGCGTGTTTGTGCGCAGGTTGCAAAGGAACATGCGTCTGCAAACCGATCCGACCGTGATTTATGGCATGGGGCCCGGGTTTGATGGCAACCTCAAACGTGCCGACCTGATGCGCGTGACTCCCTATAACACCTATCGGGTGAACGGCTTGCCGCCGACGCCGATTGCCTTGCCCGGGCGTGCGGCCATTCATGCGGCGCTGCATCCTGCGGAAGGTGACGAGATCTATTTTGTTGCACGTGGTGACGGCTCGCACGAGTTCACGTCTACGCTGGAAGAACATAATCGTGCCGTTCAGCGCTATCAGTTGCAGCGTCAGTCAGAATATCGTTCTGCCCCGGAATCCTGAGCATGAGTGTCAATCGTTTCATTACCCTGGAAGGTGGCGAGGGCGCAGGCAAGAGTACCTGCCTCGAATTTGTCCGCGATTTTTTTGTGCGCCGAGGTCTTGCGCTGGTGGTCACCCGTGAGCCCGGGGGGACCCCGCTGGCCGAACAAATACGTGCGTTGCTGCTGGCTCGTCGTGACGAAGTCATGGCGCCGGATGCCGAGCTGCTGCTCATGTTCGCGGCGCGTGCCCAGCATATGGCGCAAGTGATTCAGCCGTCGCTGGCCCGGGGTGAGTTTGTTTTGTGTGACCGCTTTACGGATGCGACGTATGCCTATCAGGGATACGGGCGGCATCTTTCGCTGCAGACGATTGCTGCGCTGGAACAACTGGTACAGGGCACATTGCGTCCCGGCTTGACGCTTTTGCTGGACTTGCCGGTTCAGGAAGGGTTGGCGCGGGTCGAGGCGCGGGCGGAGAAGGATCGCTTCGAGTCGGAGCAGGAGTCCTTCTTTGAGCGTGTGCGTGCCGGCTATCGAGCCCGTGCACAGGCGGAGCCGAGGCGCTTTCGTGTGATTGATGCAGGTCGGCCGCTGGAACATGTGCAGGCGAGTATTGCACGGGCGCTGGAAGACTGGTTGCAGG
>JBASJP010000181.1:0-2476 GCA_049655345.1 Moraxellaceae bacterium | reverse complement strand
GCTCCCACCAAAACGGTACGCTGCAACAGATCAGTGCGCTTCGGCTTCCACCGCAGCGTCATAACCTTCTGCCGACAGCAGGTCATCAATTTCTGCGGCATCGACAAAGCGGATCTTGTACATCCAGCCATCGTGATAGGCATCGCTGTTCACGATTTCAGGGCTGTCGGCCAGCGCACTGTTCACTTCAATGACTTCACCGGTCAGCGGGGCGTAAATATCGGACGCCGCCTTCACGGACTCCACCACACCGGCTTCGTCACCGGCCTTGAGCTGGTCACCCACTTCCGGCAGTTCGATGTAGACCAGGTCACCCAGTGCTTCCTGGGCGTGGTCGGTGATACCGACAACGGCGATGTCACCTTCGATGCGTGCCCACTCGTGGCTGGCGAGGTATTTCAGTTCGGACGGCGTGTTGCTCATGGTGCGTGGCCTCTGGCGTGATCGCCATTGTCGTTAATCAGGAAAACAGTAGCTGCCCGCTACGGAAATGACAGCAGGCAGTGCAAAAATCAGTACAGGGCCTTGCCGTTGCGTACAAACGGCGGACGCACGATGCGCACCGGCAGGCGCTTGCCGCGAATCTCGACCTCGGCACGGTCGGCGCTGCCGACAGGAATGCGGGCCAGGGCAATGGCGGTTTCCATGGTCGGGGAGAAGGTCCCCGATGTGGTCTCACCTTCTCCGTCGGCCGTGATGACCTTCATGTGGGAGCGCAGCACGCCGCGTTCTTCCAGGATCAGGCCGACCAGGCGTGATTTTACGCCAGCTGCCTTCTCCGCCTCCAGCGCCGCCTTGCCGATAAAGTCATGCGGCGCTTCATCAGAGCCCCAGGCAATGGTCCAGGCCATGTTGGCGACCAGCGGGGACACGTCTTCGGTCATGTCATTGCCGTAAAGGTTCATGCCGGCCTCCAGACGCAGGGTGTCACGCGCGCCCAGACCACAGGGCAGCACACCGGCGGCCAGCAGCTCGCGCCAGAAGGCAGGTGCCTCGGCATTGGGCAGCAGGATTTCCAGTCCGTCTTCGCCGGTATAACCGGTACGGCTGATGAACCAGTCGCCGGCAACGGCGCCGACAAACACCTCGAGACCATTGATCAGGCCGGCCAGCGCCGGCCTGAGGGCCGCCACTTTCGCCCGGGCCTCAGGACCCTGTACCGCAATCATGGCCAGATCGGTACGTTCCTTGAGGGTGATGGCAAAACCGGCAGCCTGCACCTGCATCCAGGCCAGGTCCTTGTCGTGGGTACCGCAGTTCACCACCACACGCCACAGCGAGGGCGCATCCGGCATGGGGGCATAGACGATAAGATCGTCGATTACGCCGCCATCTTCGCGCAACATGCCAGAATAAAGCGCCTTGCCGGGCACCTTGAGGCGCGCCACGTCATTGGCCAGCAGCCTTTGCAGGTACGGCAGTGCGTCGGCACCATCCAGCTCGAGAAAGGTCATGTGGGAGACATCGAACATGCCGGCGGCACGGCGCACGGCATGATGCTCTTCCAGCACCGAACTGTACTGCACCGGCATATCCCAGCCACCAAAGTCGACAACACGTGCCTTCAGGGCCAGATGTTCATCGTAAAGCGCGGTTTTGTGGCCCATGGTGACAGCATCCCGAGTAATGAGGCGCGCATTTTACACGCCGGAGGGGGGCAGCTCCACGACTACAGGGACTGAACGATTGACGGCAGGGCTCAGAACAGGCGGTCAGCGTACGGCAGCCGTCACGACCACCTCGATCTTCCACTTCGGATTGGCCAGCTGCGCCTGCACGGTGGCGCGGGGTGGCGCATGACCTGCCACCACCCAGCTGTCCCACACGGCATTCATGGCGGCGTAGTCGGCCAGGTCCGGCAGGAAGATCTGTGTCATGAGGATGCGCGACCTGTCACTGCCCACCTCATGCAGCAGGCGATCAATCGTCTCCAGCACTTCGCGGGTCTGGCCGGTGATGTCCTGCGAATCGTCCGTGGCCACCTGCCCTGCCAGATAGACCGTGCCGTTGTGTACGGCGGTATCGCTGTATCGCGCCGCCACATGCATCCGTTTGATATCCGTCATTACTTGCCTCCTGACACGGACAACCGCCCGAGCTGCCCGTCATGCACTTTTGAAAACACCCCCAGCGCTGCCATGGCACCGCACAGGCACATGAACATGTCCCATTGCGTATCCCAGACATCGCCCTGCGTACCGAGGAATGACTCGGCCGCCTCGGCCGATACCGTGGCGACAAACCATTCGATGAGTTCGTAAAAGGCACTGAAGGCAAGACAGATGGAGATCACGAACAACACCAGCCAGCCGCCACGCTTCACCACATTCTTGCGCAGCAGGATTTCGCGCGCGAGGATGGCCGGCTCCAGCCCCTGCACAAAATGCCCGAGGCGGTCATAGTGGTTGCGCTCGAATCCGAACAGGTCCTGCACCTGAAAACCGGCAGGCACAAGCGCATAGGTGTAATGCCCGCC
>JBASJP010000180.1:0-3059 GCA_049655345.1 Moraxellaceae bacterium | reverse complement strand
GAATAACCCGGCTTGCTGTTGGGCCGGCTGTTTGCGACGTGTAATCAGTTGCCGCTTTCGCCAGAGCGGATGACTGTCGGGTACGTTCTTCAGGTGACGTAATACAAATCTAGAGCGCTTCGACTTTCTGTTCGCCGCAGCGCTCGCACTTGTATACCGTGACCAGTTTTCCCCTCTGCACGTCAAACTGTTTGTCCTGCCATATCTTCCATTTGTGAAAGCCGTGCTGGCACATGCCTTTTGGTTTGGCAGCCGGCCTTCTGAATGGCACTACATCACCCATGAGTGTCGCTCAAACAATTGCTGGAGCGGGTTGCTGGCTGGCCTGAATTTTTTTCAGTGCCTTGTCCAGATTGCCAACCGCCTGATCAATGTTTTGCAGCTTGTCGAGACCGAACAGGCCCACACGGAACGTTTTGTAGTCGGCAGGCTCGTCACACATCAGCGGGACGCCGGCAGCAGTTTGCAGGCCAAGCTCAATGAATTTACGACCGTTATGCACCAGATCATCATCGGTGTAGCTGACGACGACCCCTGGCGCTTCAAAGCCTGGTGCCGCGACGCTACGGAAACCGTTTTCGCCCAGCAGCGCGCGGACGCGACGTCCCAGTTCAAACTGCCTTTCACGCAGCAGGGCAAACCCGGCGGCTTCGGTTTCCTTCATGGCATCACGGAATGCGGCGAGGGCTCCGGTGGGCAGTGTGGCGTGATAGGCGTGGCCGCCATTTTCATAGGCCTGCATGATCTGCAGCCACTTTTTGAGATCAGCGGCAAAGCTGCTGCTTGTCGTTGCGTTGACCTGTGCAAATGCGGCAGCGCTCAGCATGACCAATGCGCAGCAGGGTGACGCACTCCAGCCTTTTTGCGGGGCGCTTATCAGTACGTCAATGCCGCATGACTTCATGTCAACCCAGATGGCGCCTGAGGCCACGCAGTCGAGCACAAACAGTCCGCCAACGGCGTGCACGGCATCTGCCACGGCGCGCAGGTAATCGTCAGGCAGAATGATGCCGGATGCCGTTTCCACGTGCGGGGCAAAGACCAGTGCGGGTTTTTCGGCATGAATGGCCGCGACCACTTCGTTAATTGGCGCTGGTGCAAAAGCCGCTTGCCGGCCTGTACTGACGGGACGTGCCTTCATGACGATTGTGTCTGAGGGAATCTGGCCCATGTCGAAAATCTGCGTCCAGCGGTAACTGAACCAGCCATTGCGCAACACCATGCATTTCCGGCCGGTGGCCAGTTGGCGGGCCACTGCCTCCATGCCAAAACTGCCCCCGCCGGGAACAACGGCAACAGCCTCCGCGTTATAAACCTGCTTCAGCGTGCCGGAGATATCCCGCATGACCTGCTGGAATTCTTTCGACATGTGATTGAGTGCGCGGTCGGTAAACACAACCGAATATTCGAGCAGGCCTTCGGGATCGACAGCAGGGTATTGGGTGGACATGAACGGGTTCCTGAAAAGACGGCATGACGCCTGCGCTGTGGCGGCTTCACTTGTTGTTTGCCTGCATCATGCCGTCACTTGGCCAGAAACATCAAGGCAGGGGGTTATGCCCGGTCGAATCCGATCCTGTGCATGAAACTGGCCATTTCCTTCAGGTATTTGCCCTGGTCCAGATGGATCAGGTGATTGCCGGGGAACCAGTGCAGGTTGGGGCGGTCCCAGTGATCCCACAGCAGGCGCGAATGCTTGGGCGGAGCAAAGCGGTCGCCGGCACCGGCCACGATCATCAGCCGTTCCTTGGGAAGGCGTGGGGGATACGTCAGCGGGCAGCTTGCGGCCATGACATGGCGGGCCTCGCGGATATCCATGCCGGCCAGGCGCAGGCCGGTCTTGATGAACTCACTGGCCGGGCTCCATTCCAGGATCAGGTCCAGAATGCTGGCCAGGGGTACATTGGGAATCGCAAAAGCCAGACGGTCTTCGACGGCGGCCAGCAATGACGTGGTAAAGCCGCCCAGCGATATGCCGGTGACTCCGATCTGCGGTGCACCCAGATCTTCCAGATAATCCATGTACAGACGGAAATCATGCACGGCATGGGCAATCGTTTCATTGATGTGCGAAAAGCCGTGCGAGAAGTAGCCATGACCGGAGAACGGTGACAGTGCCTCCTGGCGTTTGCCATGAAATGGCAGGGTGTAGAGCAGCACGTCATAACCCTGTTCGTAAAACCAGGGCATGGCCAGAAAACGGCTGTTGATCCAGTACGGGTCGGCCACAAAGCCGTGGATCAGGCAGATGGTCGGTCGAGCCGGGCCGTCATGACGCCAGTGCTCGGCCCAGGCGATGCGGTTGCGGCGGTGTCGGGCATATTGCTCGCGCATGGCCGGGTTTACGGCCTGAAAGGGGCTTTCGAAAGACAGCACCTCCACCCGGCCTTCTTTCGGCTTGTGGGCCAGATGGCCTGCCGGGTGATGGCGTACGCTGACCTTTTGCCGGGAGCGCGTGAAGAAGCGGGTAGTGTCATGGCTGTCAGCCATGTCCTTGTAGAAGTCGAACCGGGCGCGGTCGGCCTGGAACCGGCCGGGCCAGAGTGTGGTGGGCAAGGCCATGCCAAGGGCGAAGGCGGCGAGGGCGGTGCGCATGCCCAGATCCACTACCGCGGTGCCATCCACCATGGCCTGGGACTTCAGATCCAGGTAGAAATCGTCAGGAAACTTGTGAAAGGCCGGGTCCAGATTGTTCCACCAGGGCTGCTCGGGCATCAGCCGGCGGGAGTGGCCATAGGTTTCATTGGCCACGCGGGAGACATACTGGGCGATCTGTTCCATGGGGAATCTTCTGACTGATTGGTCGCAAGAAGATAAGGGGCGCCTGTGCTTGTGGGCAAGCGCTCGTCCGGTCGGTTGGCGGCTTTTTGTGCAAGTGCATCGGCTTTTGACGGTTTTGTCGGCATGCAGCGCCCTGAATGACGATTACGCATGGATAATTGGCGACAGGTTGCCTAGCATAGACCCCCTTTGAGAGTGCTCCCTTCAGGGGAGTGCCAGAGGCTGTTCCCGCAACAACGGGCAAGGATTGGTGGCATGAGTTATCAGGTTCTGGCGCG
>JBASJP010000179.1:0-2302 GCA_049655345.1 Moraxellaceae bacterium | reverse complement strand
GATGTGGGGCGTGGTACGTTCTCCCATCGACATGCCATTCTGTATAGCCAGAAAGATGGCACTGCCCATGTGCCATTGAAGAACATTGATCCTGACCAGCCTGAGTTCGAGATTTATGACTCATTGCTGTCAGAGGAGGCGGTGCTGGCGTTTGAATATGGTTATGCGACCACCACGCCAAAATCCCTGATTATCTGGGAGGCCCAGTTTGGTGATTTTGCCAACGGGGCACAGGTGGTGATTGACCAGTTTATCTCGTCCGGTGAAACCAAGTGGGAGCGTCTTTGCGGACTGACCCTGCTGTTGCCGCACGGTTTTGAAGGGCAGGGGCCAGAGCATTCCTCGGCTCGTCTGGAGCGCTTCCTCCAGTTGTGTGCTGAGCACAACATGCAGGTTTGTACACCAACAACACCCGCGCAGATTTTTCATTTGCTGCGCCGTCAGGTTGTACGTCCCTTGCGCAAGCCGCTGGTAATCATGTCGCCCAAGAGCCTGCTGCGCCACAAGTTGGCCGTTAGCACCCTTGAAGAATTGGCGCATGGCCAGTTCCAGACGGTTATTCCGGAAATTGATCCGATCAAGCCTGCTGATGTCACCCACGTCATCATGTGTGGTGGCAAGGTTTATTACGATCTGCTGGAAAAGCGTCGTGAGCTGAAGCGTGATGATGTCGCCATTGTTCGTATCGAGCAGCTTTACCCTTTCCCGGAAAAGAAACTGGCCGAAGTGCTGGCTTCCTACAAGAATGCCAAGAGCATTGTCTGGTGCCAGGAAGAGCCAATGAATCAGGGGGCCTGGTACTGCACGCAGCACCATATGCATACCGTGGTTCGTGAATGGAATGACAAGCTGCGTACACGCTTTGCTGGCAGACCTTCGGCAGCTGCGCCTGCCTGTGGATCGGTTTATCTCCATGCAAAAGAACAGGCAGCATTGGTTGAAGACGCTTTCAAGCCCTGAGCACTGAGAATATAAAGAAGGAATTCATAAAATGGCCATCGAAATCAAGGCTCCGGTTTTTCCCGAATCTGTCGCGGATGGTACGGTTGCAACCTGGCACAAGAAGCCCGGCGAAGCAGTTGCCCGTGATGAACTGATTGTTGATATTGAAACTGACAAGGTTGTACTTGAGGTTGTTGCGCCAGCAGATGGCGTGATTTCCCAGGTATTGAAAAATGAAGGCGATACCGTGTTGTCGCAGGAAGTGCTGGCCCTGTTTGAGGCTGGCGCAGCTGCTTCTGCACCGGCCCCGGCAGCAGTGGCTGCCCCGGCGGTTGCCGAGACAAGCTCTGCGGATGACGCACTCAGTCCTGCTGTGCGCAAGCTGATCGCCGAACACAATCTTGATCCGGCGAGAATTGCAGGGACAGGAAAAGGTGGACGCCTGACCAAGGAAGACGTTGAGAGTCATCTGAAGAAGCCGGCTGCTCCTGCGGCTGCTCCGGCAGCTGCTCCTGCGCCTGTCGCCCAGGCCATTGCCATGGCAGTTGGTGATCGGGTCGAGAAGCGGGTACCAATGACCAGGCTGCGCGCCAAGGTGGCTGAGCGTTTGCTCGAGGCCAAGCAGTCTACTGCCATGCTCACTACGTTTAATGAAGTGAACATGAAGCCGGTAATGGATCTGCGCAAGCAGTACGCCGAGAAATTCGAGAAGGTACATGGTGTGCGCCTGGGCTTCATGTCGTTCTTCGTGAAAGCAGCGATCGAAGCACTGAAGCGTTTCCCTGCCGTGAATGCATCGATTGATGGCAACGATATTGTTTATCACGGCTTCTATGATGTCGGCGTGGCGGTGTCGTCGGATCGCGGTCTGGTGGTGCCAATCTTGCGTAATACCGAGCGCATGAGCCTTGCCGAAGTGGAAAAGACCATCGGCGACTTCGGCAAGAAGGCGAAGGATGGCAAGCTGACCATTGATGACATGACGGGCGGTACCTTCACCATTTCAAATGGTGGTGTATTTGGCTCCCTGCTTTCCACGCCTATCCTGAACCCGCCGCAGACGGCCATCCTTGGCATGCACAAGATTCAGGAGCGTCCGATGGCGGTAAATGGACAGGTTGTGATTTTGCCGATGATGTATCTCGCGCTTTCCTATGACCATCGTCTGATTGATGGCAAGGAGGCCGTGAGCTTCCTCGTCGCTATCAAGGAACTGGTTGAAGATCCGGCACGTCTGCTGCTGGAGATCTGATGTGATGCGCCTTGTCAGTGACAAGGCGCTTTTTTTACGTTCACTCGCAAGGGAACGAACCAATGTCACAAAGTTTTGATCTGGTCGTGATCGGTGGTGGTCCTGGTG
>JBASJP010000178.1:0-4571 GCA_049655345.1 Moraxellaceae bacterium | reverse complement strand
GGCCCTGCTGGCATCGGCCGAGCCCGCCATGCCGGCAACGGCCCTGCAGTTCTGGCAGTTGCGCGCCGATGTGGCCGAGCTTTCGGGCGATCAGGCGGCGGCGGTTCGCGCCTATGGGCGCATCGAGGCCAGTGGCAAGGCCAGTAGCGACAGCCTGACACGCCAGGCAGATCTGCTGCAGGAAAAAGATCCCCTCGCGGCCGCACGGCTGCAAGTGCTGGCGTGGCAGACCGATCACAAGCCCGAAGCGGTGGAGTCCGCCCTGTACCACTGGTCAAGGGTCGAGGCATGGGGGCCGGCAGAGGCATTTCTGGCAACGCTGACGGCAGACGAGCTGGCCCGGCCGGAACAGCACCCCGGCTTTCTGCAGCAACGTGCCAACCTGCATCTGGCACGAGGCCGTGGCGATGCGGCCGGCCGCGACCTGCGCGCGGCCATGGCACTTGCACCCCGGGACAATTATTTGCGGCAGGCGTGGATGGCCTGGCTGGTCAGCCAGGGCGAACCGTCAGTGCTGCGCCGCATGCTGCAGGAAGGACGCAGTCAGGCGGCACGCCAGCCGGATCTCTGGCCGGTCTGGGCGGCGGGCTGGAACCGCCTGGATGCACCCGACCAGGCATTGCCCTGGCTGCAGGCGCATTACCGGCTCAGGCGCGATGACCTGAGTGCACTGGCGCTGGCCGATACCCTGCGCGCCGATGGCCGCGAGGCACAGGCGCTGGTGCTGGAACAGTTCGTATGGTCGCGCCGGCTGGGTGCGGCCCCGCGCTCGGCTGACCTGCAACGGGAATATGCCGATGCCCTCTTCCGTCTGCAGCTGGCCAGGCTACCGGTTGATCTGCGCCGGCAGGCGCTGCACACCCTAATCCAGCGTGAGCAGGGCAAGGATGGTCGCGTCAGGGAGTACGTGCGCGACCTCGTGCTGGGCGAGGCGTGGACCGGCGAGGCAATTGATACCGAACCGCCACGGGTAGGCCGCGAGCTGCCGTCCGACCAGCCCCTGCCGCTGTGGTCGCAGCTGGGCACCGCCCTGCTGATGGACGATACCGCCACCCTGGAGACGCTGCTGGAGACCCCCGACCGCTTGCCCGCCAATGACCGTACGGTGGCCGCCATCCGGCTGGGCCGCACCGGACAGGCGAGCGAGCTGGCTGCTGACAGCGCCGAATCACGCCCGTTTGACGATGTGGCCGACCAGTATCTGCAGGAGCGTATCTGGCGCGATGGCGACCGGGTGGATATCGCCATCCAGTACGAGGACTGGGACTCCCTGTACCGCGACATTGTTGCGGTCGATCTGGTGCATGGCCTGACCGAGCACCTGCACCTGCATCTGGCGCATGAGGCCGCAAGGCTGTCGAGTGACCCGCAGCAGATCCGCCTGCCCGAGGACCAGCAGGCTTTTTCGCTGGCCGGCCTCATCTGGCAGGGCGAGCGCCTCCGTATTGAGGGAGCGCTTACTTACCTTGATGGCATTGATACTAATGCAGGACTGTACGGCGACCTGCAATGGAACGCGTACCCGTGGCTGTTCGAGGCGCGCGGTGGTCTGGCGCAGCCGGCCACAGATACCGCCGGCCTGCGCGTCGGCGGCTACAAGGATTACCTGCAGCTGGGCACCAGCTGGCAGGTCACGCCCCGCAACAGCCTCCAGCTGCAGCTTGAGCACGCACTTTATTCTGCCCAGGCTGGCGACGGCGAGCTGGGCGATGCCGATACCCTGACCGCCAGCTGGCGCTACCAGCTCATGAGCGATGTGGCCCTCATTACCCGGCTGGTCGAACTGCAGTCGCAAGCCGAGTCGACCTTGCCGGCCAGCCTGCTGCCGGTACTGCCGGTGGGTGCACCGGCCAACCCTGCCTTTTTTGTGCCTGCCCCGTACACGCAGGCCGGATTCGGCATGGCCTTTGGCGAGAGCGCCGAGGCCGGCTACCAGCGCCGCTGGCGTCCGTTCGGCCATGCCGGCCTGACCTATGACAGCGTCGTTGATCTGGGCTACGAGGGCCGGATCGGCGTACTCGGCCCGGTGGTCGGGCGCGACCGCCTGCGCTTCTACGCGTCAGGCAGCTATGGCGCCCAGGTCAATGCTGCTCCCAGCCTTACCCTGAATCTGGACTATCTGTTCTTCTACTGACCGTGGGCCCGAGGCCTGCAAGAGAGGATGTAATGCACTACGCACATTTCCTGAAACGACTGCTGATGCTGTTGCCGGTACTGGCGCTTGCCGCCTGTTCCACCCTGGAGACATCGCCGGCCCCGTCACTCGACACCGCCGCACGCTGGGCATTGCTGCCGGCCGTGAACAACACCGAAACCGCCCAGGCCGGCGGCCGTCTGGACGCCCTCACCGCCAGCCTGTTGCAGGCTCGTGGCATCAAGGATCTGCAGCGCCACCCCGGGTCCGGCAATGAAAGCCTGCTGGCGCCGGCAGACCGCGCCGCCCAGGATGCCGCGCTGGCATGGGCACGCAGCCAGAATGCCAAATATGCCGTGTATGGCTCGGTGCAGGAGTGGCGCTACAAGACCGGCCTCGATGGCGAGCCGGCAGCCGGCCTGACCCTGACCGTGGTTGATGTGGCCAGCGGCAAGGTGCTCTGGACGGGCAGCGGTGCCCGTACCGGCTGGAGCCGCGAGGCGGTTGCCGCGGTTGCCCAGAAGCTGCTCGGCAGCCTGATTGATGAAGCCCTGTCCTCCACCAAGCCCTGAGCAGGAATAACATGCGCGCCTACCAGTCCTCACGACTCGCCGCCTGGTTTGCCCCCAAGCGAATCACCAAGGCCGGCATCATCGAGATCATCGGCCTGACACTGGCCGGCCTGCTGGTGGCCGCGCTGTTCCAGCCGGGAGATCCCTTCCTGCTGACACAGCCCTTCCCGTGGCTGTGGCTGGTGCCGCTGGTGCTGGCCCTGCGCTACGGCACCCCGGCCGCCTTCGGTTCCAGTGCCCTGCTGCTGATTGGCTGGTATGCCCTGCCGCTGCTCGGGCTGGGTGGCGGGCGACTGCCGCTGACGCATTTTGTCGGGGGACTGGTGATGACGCTGATTGCCGGCGAGTTCTCCGATGTGTGGAGCTCGCGCCTGCGCCGCGTGGCCGACGTGAACGGCTATCTGGGCGAGCGTCTGGATGCCCTGACCCGCCGTCATTACCTGTTGCGCCTGTCGCATGACCGTCTGGAGCACGAGCTGCTGGTCAAGCCACTGACCCTGCGTGATGCCCTGCAGGGACTGCGCCGCCTTACGGTGCGCCGGCCCGAGGCCCTGCTGCCCGAGTCGGCGGAGCTGTTGCGTCTGGTCTGCCAGTCTTGCCAGATCGAGAAAGCCGGCCTCTACACGTTCAATGACGGCAAGCTGGACACCACGCCGGTCGCTTCGGCAGGTGACGCCGGCACACTGGAGACGGCAGACCCGCTCGTCCGCTCTGCTCTTGAGCACAAGCTGCTGTGTCATGTGCAGACAGAAGGCCTGCAGCAGGAAAGCAGCCGCTATCTCGTGGTTGCTCCGGTCATGACCAGTGACAAGAAGCTGCTGGGACTGCTGGCAGTCGAGCGCATGCCCTTCCTGTCACTCAACGAAGAAAGTCTGCAGTTCCTCACCGTCCTGCTGGGTTATTACGCCGATGGCGTTGGTAATGCCCACGCGGTACAGGCCATTCATGCCGCCGTGCCGGACTGCCCCATCCTGTTTGCGGTCGAACTCGCGCGTCTGCACCGCATTCACCATGATGTCGGCATCCACTCCATGCTCGCCGCGCTCGTGATTGCCCCGGGCACCCACCAGAGCGAAATCGCCATCGAGGTCATGCGGCAGTCACGCCAGCTTGACCAGATATGGGATTACAACCACAACGGCCTGCGCATCCTGATGACCCTCATGCCCCTGCACGGCGAGCCGGCCATGGCAGGGTATCTGCAGCGAACAGAAGGCTGGTTGCTTGCCAGTTTCGGGTTCAAGGACTTCCAGAGTGCGGGCGTCACGCCGGCCAGCATGCTGATTGGCAGCGCCGAGCCGGTGCACCTGCTGCGCAGCATGATCGAGAGGTGTGTCCATGGGCACTGAGCTCAAGCTGGCACTGGCCGCTCTGGTGGCAGAAACAGCGGCAATTGCACTGCTGTTCCTGAACAGCTCGGACACGGCATTGCTGTATGAGTTTTTTCTGTTGCACGCCACGGCCAGCGCCCTTGCCGCCCCCTTTGTCTGGGCTTTCCTGCCACCCCGTTACCGCAAGCCCCGGCTGGCAGTGCTGGCCTTGCTGTTCTGTGTCTGCTTTTTCATTCCGGTGTTTGGTCTGGCCGGCTTTTTTGCCGGCGTCCTCATGGCCGTCTGGTGGCCACGCCTGCGCCGGGTGCGCTCGTTCAATGAAGTCAGGACCCCGCGCTTTGAGGTGCAGCACGGCCCGCAGAAAATGGGCACCCTCCGGCTCGGGCAGGTACGCAACCAGCTGGCCAGCGCTACCGTCCCGCTGGATTTGCGCATGAAAGCGTTGCTGGCCCTGCAGGAAGTGCCGGGCCGTCATGCCTCGGAAATCCTGCGCGAGGTGATGGCCGATCCTGCCGATGATCTGCGCCTGCTGGC
>JBASJP010000177.1:0-4283 GCA_049655345.1 Moraxellaceae bacterium | reverse complement strand
CAGACGGGCTATGATCTCCTTCATGTCGAACGGCTTTTTGGTGTCGGCAGGTACCAGTCCCAGCAATTCTTCTGCCGGGTAAAGCGGCTCTTCGAAATCACGCTGTATGCAGGGCGTGGTTTCTTTCCAGTTCAGCATGCCCACGACATCACGGATCATGCGGATGCCATCGGCATCGTTTTCTGCCAGATATTCAGCGGTGCCTGCGACCTGTGCGTGCATTTCGGCACCACCGAGCTGTTCTTCGGTAGCCACTTCTCCGGTGGCTGCAAACAGCAGGGGCGGGCCGGCGAGGAACATCTGTGAACGCTTGCGGATCACCACGACATAATCAGACAGGCCGGGCTGATAGGCACCCCCTGCGGTGGCATTGCCATGCACAACGGAGAGCAGCGGGATTCCGGCTGCAGACAGGCGGGCCTGATTGGCAAAGGTGCGTGCGCCTTCGACAAAGATTTCAGCAGCATAGTTGAGGTTGGCGCCGCCACTTTCGGACAGGGTGACGATGGGCAGCTTGTTCTGCAGGGCAATTTCCTGGAGCCGCAATGTTTTCTGCAGGCCGGCGGGAGAAATGGTGCCGCCCTTGATGGCACTGTTGCTGGCGGTCACCAGGCAACGTACACCGTTCACAAAGCCGATGCCGGCAATGATGCCGCCACCGGCATCCGAGCCGTCCTTGTCATCGTGCATCTGGTAGCCGGCAAGGCCGCACAGCTCGATAAAAGGCGAGCCCGGGTCCAGCAGCAACTGGATGCGCTCATGCGGCAGTACCTGGCCACGCTTGTCGAATTTCGGCCTGGCTTCGTAGGATTTGTCCACGACCTTTTGCTGGATACCGCGCATTTCGGCGACGGTTTTTTCCAGCGCTTCGCGATTGGCCAGAAACTCGGCACTGTTGCGGTCAATGGTGGATTCGATGATCGCCATTATTCATTTTCCGTGAGGACGTCAGGAATGAAGGCCCGGTGAAAACCGTTGAACGGTTCGTTGTTCTTTGCTGGCTGCAGATCAAACAGGCGTGTGCCCAGTGAGGCGGCACCATCAATACGAATGGTCTGGCCCGACACAAAGGCAGCGGCGGGCGAGAGCAGGAAGCAGGTCACGCTGGAGACTTCGGATTCGGTGCCCATGCGCTTCAGCGGCACCTTGTCGGCAAGCTTGGGAATGAGGGCGCGGAAGGCACCCTGATAGGTATCCATACCGGATGACATGATCCAGCCCGGGGCAACGGCATTAACACGCACGCCCGACTGTGCCCACTCCACCGATGCTGTCTTGGTGAGGTTGTCGACGCCGGCACGTGCGGCTCCGGAGTGCCCCATGCCTGGCATGCCGCCCCACATGTCGGCCGTCATGTTCACAATGCTGCCACCGTGATCGGCCATCCACTGGTTATACGCTTCGCGCATCATCAGGAAGGTGCCTTGCAGATTGTTGCGTACCACGGCCTCAAAACCGTTGGCAGAGATCATGGAAAGCGGGGCCGGGAACTGGCCACCGGCATTGTTTACCAGCCCGTCAAGACGACCGAACTGCGTGATGACGGCGGCGATGGTTTCCTTTACCTGTTCTTCATTGCGGATATCGCACACGAGACTGGTGACTTTGCCGCCATCACCCGTGATTTCTGCAACGACAGCATCCAGTTTTTCCTGCTTGCGTCCGGTGATGACAACCTGTGCGCCCAATGCGGCAAGTTCATGAGCCGTGCAGCGGCCAATGCCGGAGCCACCGCCGGTGACAATGACCACTTTTCCGGCGAAGGCAGAGGGATTGAATATGGATTGGTATTTCATGAACTCTTCCTGAATCACTTCAACAGATTGGCCGGAATCTTCACCGGCATTTCGAGCAGTTGCTGTGCAAATGCCTTGCCCTGCGGATCAATGCGCAGGCTGGCAATGCCCCCGCCGCCCAGTGCGTTTTCCAGCAGGAAATTAAGGGCATTCAGTCCGGGCAACTCGTAACGGTTAACGCGGCCCGTGTCCGGGTCCAGCACATGTGCCATGTAATCGGCCACGGCTTTTTCACTGAGCGAGGCACGAATCCATGGCAGGTATTCCGGCATACGTGCAATCACACCGATATTGGAGTGATTGCCCTTGTCACCACTGCGCGCCCAGGCCAGACGGATCAGCGGGACCTCGGTTTCATCACCCTGCAGCGTGGCAACTTCACCGGCGCTCATGGGCGCAATGGACGGGCTGAACGTTGAAGGAATGATTGCCTTCTGGCGCTGGCCATCCAGATCGATTTCGACTGGCAGCAGGTTCTTTTTCACCAGGCACGAGAACAGCTTTACCACGGGAGAGGCTTTCGGGCGTCCGCCGACAATGCCGGTGATGCCGGGCGCCATACCGGTAGCGGCCTGGGCAATTTCCGAGGCAAAGAACAGGCAGGCTTCTTTCACCGGATGAGTGACGGCCATTTTCACCACGACTTCACGCGCATCATGATGGCGACCACGCGGGCCGTAGGTGGCTTCTGTGCCCAGTATTTCGACATTCTTGCCGGTAAAGGGCGGGGCACCACGCATCATTAGCACGCGTTCGCACTTGGTGAGGATGGCCTCGGCCACGCGCTCGGCTTTTTTCTTTGCATCAATGCCGCCGATCATGAAGCTGACGGTGACACGGTAGCCGTCCGGGTAAGTGGCGCTGACCTTGTAGGAGTCTGTCGGGGCACGGCCTTTGGCGCCGGAAACAAACACGCGGTTTTCACCCACCTGTTCCAGCGTTACGTGCGAGAAGTCAGCCGTGACATCCGGCAGCAGATAGGACTGCGGATCACCGATTTCATAAACGATCTGTTCGCCCACGGTGGCCGGGGATACCAGGCCGCCGGTATGGGCCGGCTTGGTGACGACAAAGCTGCCGTCGGCGCTGACTTCCACAATCGGAAAGCCCATGTTTTCGTAGCCGGGCACGGTTTCCCAGTCGGTAAAGTTGCCGCCAGTGCACTGCGCACCACATTCAATGATGTGGCCTGCCAGCGCGGCCTGGGCCAACTTGTCGTAATCATTGGTGGCCCAGCCGAATTCATGCAGCAATGGTCCCACCACTACGGCTGAATCCACCACTCGGCCGGTGATCACGATATCGGCACCAGCGGCGAGGGCATCTCGGATCGGGGTCGCGCCCAGATAGGCATTCATGCTGGCCAGTCTGGCGGGCATGTCGGTGCCGCTGAACATTTCCTTTACGCCAGCGTCGCGGAACTCCTGCTGCTGCGGGGCCAGGTCATCGCCCAGCACCACGGCAACCTTGAGGCTGAGGCCGGCATCGGCAATCACCTTGTTGAGGGCATCGCGGCAGGCCAGCGGATTCACGCCGCCAGCATTGCTGATGACCTTGATTTTTTTCGCGGCAATGTCGTTGATCAGCGGGCCCATGACGCGGGTGACAAAGTCGGTGGCGTAACCGGCTGACGGGTCCTTGAGGCGAGCACTCGCCAGGATGGACATGGTGATTTCGGCGAGATAGTCGAAAACGAGGTAGTCGATTTCGGCCATTTTCACGAGCTGGAAGGCGGCAGTGTTGGTGTCGCCCCAGAAGCCGGAAGCACAGCCAATGCGAAGGGTGCGGTCCATAGAATCAGCTCTGGCGTTGTGGATGAACGAGGGCTACGATAAGCAACGAATGAAAACAAAGCAAGCGCTTGGTTTGGTGGTGTTTCGGTCAAAACGGGCCAGATTGTGGTCTACCGCCGATTCCAGCCCCGGCTGCTTGCCAAACGGCCTCCGGACCGCCCGGAAGGCTTTGCGGCTGCTAGAATGCGCCGCCTTGAGAGGGTCAACATGGAACCGGCAATAGTGCAGTCTCTGGACAACATTCCCCATATGGGCGGGCTGGATGACAGTCCCCGCGGCCGCGTCCTGCGTGCAGCGGCCCACCTGTTCCGTACCCAGGGCTTTGAGCGCACCACCGTGCGCGATCTGGCCCGGGTAGTGGGTATTCAGTCTGGTAGCCTTTTTCATCATTTCAAGACGAAGGAAGACATTCTGTGTGCGGTGATGGAAGAAGCCATTACCTACAACACGGCCCGCATGGCCGAGGCCGTGGAGAAGGGCCAGACGGTGCGCGAGCAGCTGCGCGGCCTGATACGGGCCGAGCTGGAGTCCATCAATGGTGATACCGGCGACTCCATGGCGGTGCTGGTCTATGAATGGGGTGCGTTGTCACCGGATAATCAAACGCGCTTTCTGGCCATGCGTGCACGGTACGAAAACCTCTGGCTGGATGTACTGGCTGCGGCGCGCGCCCAGGGACTGGTCACGCATGATC
>JBASJP010000176.1:0-1878 GCA_049655345.1 Moraxellaceae bacterium | reverse complement strand
GCTGGCCCCCGCCAAGACAGCCACCCCGGTCAATCGGGTCACATGCTGCAAAGTTGCTGGAGACTTTCGAAGCACTTTTCCTCACCGGTGACCGGATCGGTAAACGCCAGCGTCCTGGCCAGCATCTGCAGCGGCAAGGAAAAATCATCGCCCTTGCGCGCCGTCTCGGTGGGGTAATACGGATCATTCAGGATAGGCATGCCCAGTGCAGCCATGTGCACACGCAACTGGTGTGTTTTCCCGGTAACCGGTTGCAGGCGGTAACGCGCAAGGCCGTTACGCTGCTCCATCACATCAATAACCGTGATGGCGTTTGGCTCACCCGGCACTTCCTGACGCCGGTAGAACGTCTCTGCAACGTCGATGCGGCTGCTGTACGTCAGGGGAAATGCATGCGCAGGATTCCACGGTGCAATGGCCTCGTAAGTCTTGCTGATGCGGCTGTCGCGGAACAGTGCGTGATAGGCGTCACGCGTTGCAATGTTTACTGACAGGATCAGCACGCCGGCGGTTTCCCGGTCCAGACGGTGCAAGGGGACCAGATGATCAATGCCCAGCCGTTGCTTGAGCCTGACCAGCAAGGTTTCCTTTACGTACTGCCCTACCGGTGCCGTGGGCAGGAAGTGCGGCTTGTCGGCGACAACAATATTGTCGTCCTGATAAAGAATGGCTTCGTCGAAAGGCACATGCAGTTCGTGCTCTAGCTCGCGGTAGTAATAAATGCGGATGCCCTTCCGGTAGGGCGCATCGGGCGTCAACGCCTGACTGCTGGCATCCACCACACTGCCGCTCGCCATACGCGCATGCCAGCGCGCCTCCCCTACGCCGGGGAAACGCGCCACCAGAAAGGCCAGCAGCGTCGGCCAGTCACCCTCCGGCAGGAAAACGGCACTCGGGCTGACGCCGTCGCGGGTAGGAAGGGACATGGCAATGGTCACTGGCCGGAGAGAACGGGGATTATCCCCCAAAGCCGGTACGGACGGGAGCCGGACCTCCGGTCGCCCGGCCCGGGCCCGGACCGGTTACAATGGCGTCATTCCCGCCCCTTTGTGCAGCGCAACATATGAGCATCAACTGGTTCCCCGGCCACATGAGCAAGGCCATCCGAGAGATCAAGGACATCCTGCCCAAGGTGGACATGATCATCGAGATTGTGGATGCCCGCATCCCGTACAGCAGCGCCAACCCGGTCATCAGCCAGTTTCGTGCCGGCAAGCCTTTCCTGAAACTGCTCAGCAAAAGTGACCTGGCCGATCCGGTTGTGACCCAGCAATGGCTGGCCCACTTCCAGAAAGAAGACAATGTAAAAGCGCTGGCCGTGACCACGGTGCATCCGGAGCAAATCCGCCAGATTCTCGGTATGTACCAGTCGATGGCAAAACCCGACAAGCTTGGCAACATCACCGCGCTGATCACTGGCATTCCGAATGTGGGCAAGTCGACCATCATCAATACCCTGGCGGGCAAGGTGATTGCCAAGACCGGTAACGAGCCTGCCATTACCAAGGGACAGCAACGCATCGACCTGCACAACGGACTGGTGCTGATTGATTCACCCGGCATTCTCTGGCCCAAGATCGAAAATCCGAACAGCGGCTATCGTCTGGCAGTGAGTGGCGCCATCAAGGAAACGGCCATCAACAATGATGAGGTCGGTCTTTTTGCGGCGGCTTTTTTCCTGAAAAACTATCCGGAGCTGATGAAAAAGCGCTTCAAGCTGGAAACGCTGCCGGAGCTGGATGTGGAGTTCCTGGAAGTTATCGGCCGGCAACGTGGCTGCCTTGGCAGTGGCGGTCATGTCGATTTTCACAAGATTGCCACCCTGCTGATCAATGAATTCCGTACTGCCACCCTGGGCCTGATCTCGCTGGAAACACC
>JBASJP010000175.1:0-4253 GCA_049655345.1 Moraxellaceae bacterium | reverse complement strand
TACGAGGCGCGAATGCGCTCGAACACTTCGACAAAGGCGCGCAGATCATCCAGCGGCAGACGGGAGGCTGGCGTCGCCGGCTGTTCTTCACTGGCGGCAGACACATCTGCCGGCAGCGGCACTGCCGTCGGCTCGGCGGCCAGCACTGGCGTCGAGAGGGCAAGCACCAACAACCATTCTTTGTGAGCGCGCATCAACCATCTCCGTCATGCCGGCATCGGACCAGCACAGTAACCAGCGAGCATAGAGGTCGGCCGGTAATGGTGCCACCGGGTTTCGTTGTAATTATTTGAAGCCGCACCAGGCAGCAGGATCGCTCGGACGACCTCGATGCCGGATTTCAAAATACAGGCCGGCCGCCTCGCTGTTGTCGTCACTGCCAACGGAGGCAATCACTTCGTTGCCGCCCACACTGTCGCCCGCCTTCTTGTGCAGCTTGTCATTCTGACCATACAGCGACATCAGGCCGCGACCATGATCAACAATGACCAGATAACCGTAGCCGCGCAGGTAATCCGCATAGGCTACCTTGCCGGGCCTGACGGCACGGACCGGGCTGCCCGGCGCAGCAGCAATGACAATACCGTTCCAGCGCAGGCCACCTGCACGGGCCGTACCGAAACGGGAACGGATGCCCCCATCGGCCGGCAGGGGGCAGCGCCCGCTGTACGGAACCGGACGGTAATCCGGCTCTGCACTCCAGACCGGTGCCGGGGTCTTGCTTGGTGGTGGCACAGGCTTGCCCTGGGCCACGGCGTCGCGTGCCCGCTTTTCCTGATCCAGTTGCTGCTGCTTTGCCTGCTCCTGGCGCCGGCGCGCTTCGCGCTCTGCGGACTCGCGCGCCACCCGCTCCAGACGATCCATCACCGCCTGCAGGTTTTGCTGGTCGCGCTTGAGGCGGGCAACTTTTTCTTCTTCAGACTCGATGCGGGCGCTGAGCACCTTGATGGTCTTGTTGCGGGTTTCCTGTGCCACCGTCAGCTTGGTCTGCTTGTGCTGCAACTCGCCACGCAGTGTCTTCAGGCGCGCCAGTTCGTCCTGCTCTTCCTGCTCAATGGCCTCAAGGCGTGCCAGGGTTTTATTGAGCGCCGCCACACGTTCGGCCCGGGCCTGCTGCAAGAATCCGTAATACTTCATCAGGCGTGACAGCGCCTGTGGCTCCTGCTGGTTAAGCAGCAGCTTGTAATAATCTTCACCACCCTGGCGCTGCGCCAGACGCAAATCCGACTTGATCTGCACCACTTGACGCTCGCGATCCAGCAAACGCTCGGAGCGCTCCACACGCAACTCGTGCAGCTTCTGTTCGCGCACCTGCACGTCGGTCTGCACTTCGCCGACACTGCTGCGCAGTTCGGAAATCTCGGCCTCGGCCTGCTTGAGCTCGGCCTCTTTCTGCGCACGCTGCTCTCGCGTCAGCTGGATACGTTTTTCCGAGGCACGGATCTGATCCTGCACGCGCGCCAGATCCTTTTGTGCTGAGCCCACGCTGACCGGTTTTTTTCCGGATGATCTTCTGGTGGTCTTTTTTGCTGTTTCTTTTTTTGCCGAAGATTTTTTGGCAGAGGCCTTCTTGTCCGCTGCCTTTTTTTGCGCAGACGTTTTGCTGCTGGTTGTTTTTTCAGTAACCGCCCATGCGGCATCCGGCACGGCAACACACAGGCATGCCAGCGCCAGCATCAGGCCGGCGCTTCGCGACATCAGGATCGGGAAAAAACGACGCATGATCACTCAGGAAAATTCCACCAGTGAACGCCCCTGCATTTCGGCAGGCACTGGCGTATTCATGAGCGTCAGCAGCGTTGGCGCCACATCTGCCAGGATACCGCCAGCCAGCAGTCGTACCTGACGCGGCCCTACATAGATCAGCGGCACCGGATCGGTCGTGTGTGCCGTCAGTGGCTGCTGCGAGCCTTCATCAAACATCTGTTCGACATTGCCGTGATCGGCCGTGATCAGCATTTCACCGCCCACCTTCTGCACGGCAGCCTCGACGCGACCAACACAGACATCAACCGCCTCCACCGCCTTTACTGCCGCATCAAACAGGCCGGTGTGCCCGACCTGATCGGCGTTGGCATAATTGCAGATGATGGCGTCGTACTTGCCGCTTTCAATGGCCTCAACCAGCTTGTCCGTGACTTCAAACGCCGACATCTCGGGCTTGAGATCGAACGTCGCCACCTTGGGCGACGGAATCAGGATACGGTCTTCGCCAGTAAACGGTTCTTCACGGCCGCCATTGAAAAAGAAAGTGACGTGCGCATATTTTTCGGTTTCGGCAATGCGCAATTGCGTCTTGCCCAGCTTGGCCATGTACTCGCCAAACACGTTATCGAGTGACTGCGGCGGGTAGGCGACCGGCGCCGGAATGTCGGCGGCATATTCGGTGAACTGCACATAGGCAGCAATTGCCGGCACCGCACCACGATCAAACTTGTCAAAATCCCTGACCACAAAGGCACGCGTGATCTGGCGGGCACGGTCGGCACGGAAATTCATGAAAATGATGCTGTCGCCATCGCGCACAAACGCCGGCGCACCAATCTGCGTGGGCGCAACAAACTCGTCGTTCTCGTCACGCGCGTAGGCGGCGGCAAGACCTTCCTGTGCGGTGGCGGCAGTGAACTCGGGCTTGCCATGAGCCAGCAGTTCCCAGGCACGCGATACACGCGCCCAGTTGTTGTCGCGATCCATGGCGTAATAGCGGCCACACAGCGAGGCGATGCGGCCCTTGCCGATGGTGGCGATGACGTTTTCCAGATTGCGGATATAACCCTCGGCGGAACGCGGCGCCGTATCGCGGCCATCAAGAAAGGCATGCACGTAGATTTCCTGCGCACCGCGATCAGCCGCCATTTTCACCATGGCCTGAATGTGCTCTTCGTGACTGTGCACACCACCATCGGACAGCAGCCCGAACAGGTGGACAGCCTTGCCGTTTTTCACGGCACCATCAACGGCCTTCACCAGCTCGGCATTGGTAAAGAAGTCGCCATCGACAATGGCTTTCGAGATGCGGGTAAGGTCCTGATACACGACGCGGCCGGCACCCAGATTGGTGTGCCCCACCTCGGAGTTGCCCATCTGGCCATGCGGCAAGCCGACATCCATGCCACAGCCCGAAATCAGGGTGTGCGGATTGTTGCGCCACAGGCGGTTGAAGTTGGGAACGTTGGCGTTGGCAATGGCGTTGTAACGGGTCTCTTCGGAATGGCCCCAGCCATCAAGGATGAGGAGGACGGTTGGTGTGCGTGCGCCGGTCATGTCAGGACTGCCATTGGAAGGAGTTCAAAGCGTGATTGTAACAACCCGGCCGGCTTATCGGCAGTCAGCCGGGTGTTATCTGTGTGTGTTGTCTGTGTGCGTCCGTTCAGGGCAGTCTGGCCACAACCTGCAACCAGGGCCGTGCATCGTGCCCCTCGGCCTGCAGGGCCTGGCGCAGCAACAGCAGTTGATCCGCAGGCACCACATGGCTGGCCTGATAGCGCTGCAGCAGCCGGCACAGTGCCTGTGCCGAGGCGGGACCTGCCTCCGGCTGGCATTGAAGTGCCTTGTCCGCGCCGGCAAGCAGCTGGCGCAGCAGGTCGCGGCGGCTGTCCAGCGCCGGATCGGCTGCACTGTCGCCGGCCTGCAGCAGGGCCAGTGCCTCGGCATGCCGGCCGGCCAGCAACAGGGCATCCAGGCTGTCAGTTGCTGGTGCAGCATCAGATGCCTCTGTGGCTGCCGCCCTCGCCTGCTGACTGACCGCGTTTTCGGCACGGGCGCGATCGGCCATGCGTGCCTTCAGGCTGTCTGCCATTGCTTCTTTGGCCACGGCTTCACGCCGTTCCGCTTCCATCGGCTTGCCGACAGGTGCCGGGGCTGCGGCCGGAACCGGCATGGACGCGGGTGGTGCCGCTGCCACGGTCGGCATGGCGCCGGCGAGTTCTGCATCCTGTTCAGATGCATCGGCAGCGGCCATTTCCTGTAATGGCGCTGCCGGCTGCATTACCTGCCCTCTTTGCACCTCCTGCACATCCACCTTTTTGCGCAGCGTCGGTGACGCTGGCGATTCGGCAACCGCAACAGCCTGCTCCGCCGGTGCTGTATCGGCCGGAGCAACAGGCGGCAGTGCGGCAGGTGCAGAGGCGACATCCACCGCCACGCGCTCCTGCAACTCGCCACTGCGCCATGACGGCAGCATCAGGGCCACCACCAGAACGACCGACGCGGCCATGGCCAGTCCGCTGTAGATCATCATGACGCGCGGCCTG
>JBASJP010000174.1:0-2449 GCA_049655345.1 Moraxellaceae bacterium | reverse complement strand
AAACTGTCCAGCGGCTGCCCCATGATGCTCTTGCGGTCAGTCTCCATCAGAATGGCTTTTTCACCCTGAGCAGCATAAATCCGCCGGTAATACGCCTGATCCTCTGCCGAATAATTGCCGGGATTGCTCAGCCGACGATTTTTCAACACGCCGGCAATCTTCCTTGAGAGAGCCGCCAGCGGCAGTGGCATGCCGGGACCATCCACAGGCGTGCCCGCAAAAAAGGCAACACCATGGCAAGGCTCACTGGTCCATGCCTCGGTATTGCCATTCGCAAACACCGGATCAGCCTTGATGCGGGTGAAGTCGGCATAACTGAACACAGCATCAATATCACCGCCAATGACTTCCTCGTTTTGCGCGGACAACAGCGACAAGGCGCGCTCGCTCTGGTGGCGTCCGTTCTGCTCGGCATAGGCGTATTCCGCATCTCCCTTTATTTTCTTGCGCCGCGTGATCTCACCTGGTCCATGATAATGCGGCGAGACGTCCCCCGCTGTTGCCTGGGCAAAGATGGCGACCGCACCAGCCACACCCGCCTTGTGCAATGCATTTTCCGCATGGCTTGCCGCATAGCCCTTGTTGTCGCCGTCATGCTTCAGCAACGAACTGCCCACACACGTGGCATGCACACCAAACAGCGATAGCAGGGACTGCAACTCACCATGACGACGTAGACTCAGCAGCGTCATGCCACGATCAATCGCAAGATGGGTTTCTGTCACACGACGGGGTATGACATCAGGATTACGGTTGTATGCCTGCAGCGAGCGGTTCCATGCCACCGGCACATCATCCGCAAATTTTCCCTGAGCCAGCGCAATATCCGTTGGTGCCGCTGCAAGCCTGGCCTGCAGAACGGCTGCAACCACAGCCTCCACAATCTTCTGCACATGCTCCGGCACAAAGCCCGGCGTCACAATGTTGTACATCACGTCATGCGTACAGCCACCTGGCCCCGAGTGTATATGGGTACAGGTCAGCACCAGCGCCGCCTCATTAAAGGCTTCTCCCAGGTGCCCACGCAGCGCCGCACATACACCCGTACGCATGGCATGAGTGACATAGCCCAGATCAAGGCAACAGAAAATCAGGGCGTTATTCTTTTCATCCTGCAGGAATAGTGCACGGGCAAACAACGGACTCTGCACACCACGGGCACGATGCTGCCACATGCCATAACCCTGCATGGCATACCCTTTGGGAACGATCCCGATTTCCTGCTTGCCCCACCCCGCCTGATACACAGCAATACCTCATCAACAGAACCGGTTTCCGGAAGACAGGAGATGAACGCCTGAGAAATGCGTAGCCCCCACCCCCATTACGGAAGATGCACAAAGGGTATCGCGAAAAGCAGACAGGGGTGTTGGCCGAGCGGGTCAGGCGCAGGACCCGGCAGCCCGTCAGTGCCTTGCAGCAGACAACACATCAACCTGCAGACCCTGTACCGCCGCAGGTGGTATCTCCATACCGAACAGTGTGCCCGGATTGAGCACAATGCCAACACCCGGGCTCATCCGCGCCAGCACCCAGGCAAACCGGATAATCAGCCCGTAACCGAATGCCGGAAACTGGCTGGCCATGGCAATGGCGCGTTCAGGCGCAGTAAACATGGCAATCACGGGAGTGCCCTCGTGATTCTTCAGCACGAGTGGGGAGGCTGAATCATCCCACTTCCCCTCCGGACCCAGGTCCTTGTCGAGCAACACAAAGATATCACCTGCAACAAAGGCATCCATGAACGACGAGACAGCGGCGTCACCAGCCCGGACCGCCGCCAGCACGGTCTCCAGCTCATTCAGGGGAATCAGGTTATCTGTAGTCATGATGAGAATCCGTTATTTCCTTGCCCTCAGGGCCGCCTCAAAGGCACTGCGCGCCCATTGCTGCATGTCATCCTGGTCTTCGTACACCTCGGGCGGTGCTTCGTAATACCGCAACGTAACCATCCTGCCTTTTGATGCATACGTAAAAGGCTCCAACCCGGCCTTCTCAAAACTGGCGACATTCACGGCATCGGCTTTCAGGTACAGTTTTTCCTGCAGGATAATCCCAAACATCAGATCATCACGGTACAGGCCATAACCACCAAACATGCGACGCACACGTGGCACACCAAAGCCTGCCATCTGTTCAAGAACAAGCGCTACAAACTCGTCATGACCGGGTCGTGATTGCCGCATGATCACCCCTGCGCCAGCATGCCGTTATCCAGCAATTGCCGGAACCCCGCCTGCACACCATCCAGCAACGATTCCGGTGCACCCGCCGCACCCAGCTGCGTCAATATGTCACTCACACTGCCAGCGCCATCCACATGCTGCAGCAATGGCGCAAACCCCTCCGACAACTCAACCGTGCGGTGCTCCACGGTCGGCTCGCAGCGCGACACATGACTCACTTCGGCGCGAGCCACCAGAATGCGGGGATTGCTCAGCTGCAATAC
>JBASJP010000173.1:0-1696 GCA_049655345.1 Moraxellaceae bacterium | reverse complement strand
GCCCATGGCTATCTGCTGCACCAGTTCCAGTCGGCCACCAGTAACCAGCGTACAGACGCTTACGGCGGCTCACTGGAGAACCGTGCGCGCCTGACACTGGAGGTGCTGGATGCCGTGATTGGTGCATGGGATGCAGCGCATGTCGGCATCCGCATCTCGCCGCTGGGTATTTTCAACGGCCTCGATGATAGTGACGGCCTGGACATGGGGCTTTACCTGGCCGAGCAGTTTGCCCTGCGCGGGATTGGGTACCTGCATCTGTCCGAGCCGGACTGGGCCGGTGGTCCGGCACTGAACGAGGAGTTCCGTGTCGCCCTGCGTGCCCGCTTCCCAGGCATCATCATTGCGGCAGGCAGTTATTCGGTGGAAAAGGCCGAAGGATTGCTGGAGAAGGGCTTGATTGATGCGGCAGCATTCGGTCGACCCTTCATTGCCAATCCGGATCTGCCGCAGCGCTTGCGCAAGGGGGCCGAGCTCAACGCGGTCAATGCAGCCACCCTCTATGGTGGTGGTGCAGAGGGCTATACGGATTATCCTGCGCTGGCCTGACAGCGTGCACGAATGAACGAAAAAACCGGCCATTCTGGCCGGTTTTCTAGTTAACTCCGAGCGTTTGCGCAGTGTTATAGCGGAAGTGTCCGGAGGCTTCTTCATTGCGGATGAACTGTGCTTCGGCTTCTCCGAAAAGCCGGTTTTGCAGCTGAACGAGTTGTTGCTCCAGTGCAGCTCCCTGGTACTGCTTTTCCAGTTGGCTGCGCTCAGTCATGTAGGTGCTGCCGATGCTGCGTGAATTATCCCGTTCTGTATCCAGTTGATCCCAGCGCTGTATGGCCGGGGCATCCAGCCCCATTTCCCTGCGAAACTCACGTAAAGACTCTTTCCGCTGCTCGACAGGCATGGAGCGGAGATCACGCTGCACACTGTCCAGCTTCAGGAAGCGTGTCATGTTCTGGGTCAGGTGCGGAGCATTCTGGCCAATGATGGCATCGCCATACGTTTCGCGCAGGCTGGAAATATAGGTGTCCGCTTTTTCCTGGAGTGGTGCGGTGGAAGCATTCAGATCCTTAAGGGTGGCCGCCAGCTTTTCCTCGCGGAGTTCCTGTGCCCATATTTCATAGGCGGCATCGCCAAAAACAGAGATTCGCTTTTCCCAAAGCGCGCGTTGTCGGGATGCATGATCCGGAAATGTTAATTGGGGCAAGCCGTCTTTCAGCCATGCGTTGTAATCACGCAGTGCGTCGTAACGATCTAGTAACTCGGCGGCCTGTTGCGGAAACGCTGCGGCGAGAATGCGAAGCAGGCGGCTTTCCCAGTCACCAGGATAGAGTTTCTGCAACAGATCCATCAGATTGGCAATTACTTCGACTTGCAGGGCCGTCCCGACAATATGACTTCCGTATTTGGTGCGAAGTTGCTGAATGATGGCACGTTCGCGCTCATCGAATCCGGAGAGGCCTTTGGCATCCACGATGGGCAACCGGGAGCCCCCCGCTTTTGATGACGAGGCTGTGCTGGCGGCGGGTGTGTTGTCGGTGGTCGGGTGCTGAAGTATCCAGAATCCGCCAGCAACAATGGCAATACCTGCTGTGACACAGGCAATCAGCACGTTCTTTTTCATGAGGGACTACAGGGAAAGGGCGGGTGGCACGCCTGAGGCGGCCACCCGCAGTAGCGGCTTAGTAACCCTTGCTGGCGA